>JAHZHV010000200.1:8235-8694 GCA_019420085.1 Christensenella sp. | reverse complement strand
TCAGCTTTTCGCCAATCTGAATTTTCTGGTTTGCCTTTGAAAGATACAAAATATGGCGATCGGTGTTGACGGAAATAAATTCCACACCCTTTAAACCGGACTGAATCATGCGGTTAACTGCATTATTTCCCGCACCGCCGACACCAACGACTTTAATTTGTGCGGCCTGATCCATTCCAAAATCAAATTCCAACATGTCGCATTCCTCCTGCCTGACAAATCTGCTTTCCCTGTGCAAAACAGATCGCATTACTTTTTTCTGTGAAACAAATCCCACGGCCGCTTCTGCGCCACCGTCTGCATACATATATAATCAACGACGCCCAAAACGCCGGCATATACCGCGCTGTTGATCCGCGGAGACTGCGGTGTCAACACTTGAACATTGCGTCCAAGAATCGCGGAAACAAATTGACGGATCCCATTCATCATAGCGAATCCGCCGCCAGTCAAATAGAC
>JAHZHV010000200.1:3139-8225 GCA_019420085.1 Christensenella sp. | reverse complement strand
ACCGTAGAGCGATTCGCCAGACGAAATCCGGATTGTTCGATCACCTGATCGATACGCTCAATCGTATCACGCATCCGCGCTTCGATCACTTCAGAAACAAGCGCTGTTTCATATTTACGCGCCTTGTCTGTGCGATCCAGAATATGCATTAGCTGCATTTGCCCCGAAGCATTGTCCAGTCCAAAAACATATCTTCGCTTTAAAGCATCAGCTTCGGAATAGGAAATATTCAGACCCGTCATCATATCTGTAATGACCTGTTTTGCACCAAAGGGAATCGTCTTTTGATACAATATCCCTTCACCCTGCAAAATTGCGATCGTTGTCGTGGCAAAGCCGGAATCAATCAACACGCATCCGATATCCTTTTCCGCACGCGGGATCATAAAAGAAGCTTGCCCAATCATCGCAGAAACAAACCCTTTTACATCAACACCCAGATAATCCATCAGATTGTGTGTCTGCGCAAGGAAACGCTTGTCCCCCAAAACCGTGCTGACCATTGCACTCAAAGTGCTTGTCCTCTGTCCTACGGGATCGTCAAGACGCTCCTGCGTATCAAGCATGTAGTAAACCGGACAGCGATGCAGCAACGCGTAACGCGCTCCCTTATCCGGCGCAGGCGCCATATGCAGCAGTCGCTGCGCATCTTCCTTTGTTACCCTGCGATCAGCCGCTGTTACGTCTAACCCGACACGGTAATTGGCAACCATCGTATAATCGCCCGGAACCGCAATGTAAATTTTTCGGATCTTCCGCTTGGCAACAATCCCCGCTTCATGCAGAACAGACGTGGTTACTTCTGCAAGTTTTTCCGGTTCATTCCAGTTTCCGTCCGCATATCCTGCGTAAGGCACATTGCCAAAGCCAAGTACGTCGTACGCACCGGAACTTTGTGCACGAGCGATCACGCAGGCAATTTTTGAAGTTCCATAATCAATCGCCGCTATCGTTCTGCTCATGCCATGCCCCTTTCGTTTCATAGAATCCGGTTCACAAGATAGGGTCGACAAAAAACCCACCAACTTGTGCCACTGTTATCATAGCAAAGTTTCGGGCTATTGTAAAATGTTTCTTTGCATCAAATTCTTAAAAACAAGATCTTTTTTGCGCGTTTTTCATAAAATTTTAGTTTACAATTGAAAACCATATTCGTAAACCAAACAATCATTTCATTTTCGTTTTATTGTAAACTATTCCTCCGTTTCGGGTAGATAGCTGGCCGAATTACCACTGGTCAAATCCAGCGTTCCACCGCGATATCCCTCGTTTCCCAATTCCTTACACATTTGTGAAAGCCAGGTAATCTTTGTCGTCATACTGGTCGTATCCCCAAGTTTTACCTGCATCCCATCACGCATTGTCAGAGAAATTGCCAATACATCACTCACATCAATCGAACGAACCTGTTCCATCATAGAAAACTTTTCCAGTTCTCCTGCGACACACGCATACGCTGCCAATTGAAGAGACTGTTCTGTCTGCAAAACTTCTCCCACACGGGAAGAAAGAATGTCCCAACCCGTCACATCACACATCTGTTCCTGCAAAACAGCTGCATCCGTACTCAAAACAACCCCCGTACTGTCCAGCAATAATGTATTGTCCAAGTGCTGTGTTAATGCACATGCACTGCGTTCCTGTACACCGATATTTACTGTGCAGGGCCAAATCAAGCGCACTTGTTCAACAATGATATAAGGGTTTTGTTCGAGCGCTTCGGTGACCTGTTGTTTGTCAACAAGGAACATGCTCTCCTGATATACCAGTCCGCTCATACGAATTAATTCATCCTGATCAAACCGTTCGTTTCCGGTAAAGGTAACGTTACGAATCAGAAAAACATAAAAGAAACAAATTGCCGCAATCGTCATCAGCAGCAGAACCACAAACAGATTCCGCAAGACATGATTGGCTTTTTGCGCTCGTTCCATATCGACTTTTGAACGGATCACCCCGCGCTCGCCTCCCCAGTTTTTATGTCTGCGTGACAATACACGCACCCAGCTGATTCATATCTGCTGCCATATCTGCATATCCACGGCGAATCAGCTGCGCATCTTCCAGTATCGTTGTACCCTGCGCTGCCATTGCAGCAATTACAAGTGCCGCACCGGCGCGAAGATCGTGTGCACGAACCGTTGCGCCATGCAGTTTACCGGTCCCCCGCACAACGGCAGTTCTGCCACATACCTGAATATCCGCCCCCATCCTGGCAAGTTCTGCCGCATGGCGGAAACGATGCTCAAATACATTTTCCTGCAACAGCGTCGTTCCCTGGCAGAGACAACACAGCGCCATCATCTGCGCCTGCATATCGGTTGGAAATCCGGGATATGGATTTGTCTCCAGTCGTCCCGCCGCTCGAAGCGCTTGATCCGCCTGCAGCCGAATCGCACCCGGTGTGCATGAGAGCCGGCACCCCATTTCACGCAGCTTTGCAGTCACAGCAGCAAGGTGCTTTTCCTGTGCGCCGTACAACGTGATATCCCCGCCGGTTGCAGCGGCCGCTGCAAGGTATGTGCCGGCAAGAATGCGATCCGGCATAACCTGATAGCAGACAGGTCCCTTTTGACGTTGCCCTTGTGCACCTGCTATGTAAATCGTTCCACTGCCGGCACCCGTAATCTGTGCGCCAATCCGGTTTAAAAACATCGCCAGGTCTTCGATTTCCGGCTCGCATGCCGCATTGTGAATGACACTGTTTCCCTGCAAAAATGCAGCAGCCATCATAACGTTTTCCGTTGCACCAACGCTAGGATAGTCCAATACGACACTGCCGGCATGCATGTCTTTACCGTCACAGAAAATTTTACCCTGTTCTTCCTCGATATGTACGCCAAGCGCCCGCAATCCCTTTAAGTGCAGATCAATCGGCCGCAGCCCTATTTCGCATCCCCCCGGATAGGCCATTACTGCACACTGCTTGCGAGCCAACAGCGGTCCCAACATAAAAATTGAAGAACGGATTTCCGCTGACACGCTCTGCGGCAAACTGCATCCGGAAATCTCATGTGCGTCAATATACAAACAGTCGCCTTTTTGTTGTACCTGCGCACCCAGATGCCGCAGCAATACACACATGCTTTGTACATCTCGAAGCTGCGGCGCATTTTCAAGTACCGTAACCGACTCATGCATCAGCGCCGCCGCCATTATCGGCAATACGGCATTTTTTGCTGCAGGTACTTTCAAACTTCCCTGCAAAACCGTACCACCTTTGATTTTCCATCTTTCCGCCACGGTTGTTCACCACCTGCTTTCGTGCATTCTGTCTCCTTACAGGATATGCACCAACACCGGCAGTGGTTCCATTACTTCTTCAGCAGCGTTTATGCGTTCCGGACGATCGCGAAATATTCAATAGAATCCCAATTTCAGCCAGGAAGATGGTCAGTGAACTCCCCCCCGCACTGATAAACGGCAGCGGCAGCCCTGTCGGCGGCATACTTCCTGTTACAACCGCAACATTGATGATGACCTGCACTGCAAGCATCGCGGTAATACCACCGGCCAGCAACCGACCAAAACGTTCCGGGCATCGAATCGTCACCAGAACACATCGCCAAATCAACAGCCAATACAATGCAAGCAGCGCCAGACATCCCAGAAAACCAAACTCCTCGGCATAGATGGAAAAGATGAAGTCCGTTTCCCGATATGGCAGATACAGAAACTTCTGCCGGCTGTTCCCAAATCCAACGCCTGCCCATCCGCCTCCCGCAATCGCATATAACGACTGCAGGATCTGATACCCCGTATCCAAAGGATCAGCCTCCGGATCTGCGAATCCGGTCAACCGATCCGCCACATGCGGCAGAAACTGCATAGCAATTAAAACAGCCGCTACACCGCAAACAACGAGCATGGACAGATGAAACCAACGTGCGCCTGCCATCCATATCATTAACCCCATAACGACAATGTATGTAATCAGCATACTAAAATTCGGCTGCTCATACAGCATGATAGCAAACACGCCTGTCACGCACAAAGCCGGAAGAAGGGTGCGCATAAACTGATCCATTTGCTTTTGCCGGACGGTGAAAAGATGCGCAAGATAGACAATCAAGGCAAACTTTGCCGGTTCTGAAGACTGAATACTTGGCAGACCCGGAATCTTGACCCAGCGGTTTGAACCATTGATATTCTGTCCAATACCGGGTACCCATACCATCACCATCAGAATCAGAGCGCCAATTAAAAGTGGCAGGACAAATCTGCGCCACTGCCGATAATCCAGCATCGCACAAACCGTCATAGCCGCAATACCCGCCGCAGCCCCAACAAGCTGCTTTTTCAGGAAATACGCGCCATCGTATTCAAATTCACTGGTCTGCTGCGCAACGTAATAGCTGGAATCATAAACCATAATCAGCCCAATGACAACCAGCAGCATGGTAAAAAAGATGATGAGAAAATCTGAAGCATTTTTCAGCTTCTTTTTCTCTTTGACCGGGGGCGGGTTCAACGCAATGACCTTTCCGTTTCGTGCGTTTTGTGCATGCGTCTGCACCGGCATCATCCTTTCCAGTATCGGAATTGTTGTTAATTGTAAACTTACTCGCCGTATTCTGTGCGAAGCTGCGCCGCAAGGGATTTGAAAACCCTGCCGCGCTGTTCATAATCGTCAAACATATCAAAGCTTGCCGAAGCAGGTGAAAGCAAGACATTTTCACCGGGTTTTGCCATTGCAAACGCCATACGCACCGCTTCTTCAAAGCTGTCTGCCGTTTGTATCTGCGTATAACCACATGCCGCTGCATTGTCAACCACCCGCTGGCGTGTCTGACCAAGTGCAACAACGGCACGGATCGTATCAGGCATATCGCGAAATACCGGCAGATAATCGGATCCCTTGTCATATCCGCCCAACAGAAGAATGGTGGGACGATCCATTGCATGCACCGCACGCAGTGTTGCATCGCAGTTTGTTCCTTTGGAATCGTTGATAAAACGTACCCCTCGAACCTGGCCCGCCGGTTCAATGCGATGTTCCACACCGTTAAACGTGCGCAGGCCCTGACAAATCGCATCCACATCCGCTCCCATGATGCGGGCGACCTGAACCACCGTGGAACCGACG
>JAHZHV010000200.1:0-3111 GCA_019420085.1 Christensenella sp. | reverse complement strand
CATTTTCCAGGTTATGTGCACCGGGAATGCGCAATTCGCACACGCTTACCAGCGGGCAGCCGACACCGTCGTGCATCAAAGTCAATCTGCCATCCTGTACGCACGCGCCATCGCGCACCGCATGCAGGCGGCTGAAATATGCAACGCGACATGCTGCTCGCGCTGCCAGCGCGCAGGTCATCGGCTCATCTGCATTGAGTACGAGACAATCGTCTGCACGCATCTTCTGGAATATACGCGCCTTACAATCAATATAGACCTGCATCGTTCCATGACGGTTGAGATGATCCTCACTGATATTGAGAATCGCAGCTGCCTTGGGATGGAACGTCTCGGCCGTCTCCAGCTGAAAACTGGAAACTTCGGCTACGACAACATCCTGCAGCGTTGTCTGTTCCGCAACGCTGATAAAGGGAATGCCAATATTGCCAACGACAAATGTCTTTTTTCCCGTATACTGCATGATATGACCGAGCAATGCCGTCGTCGTCGTCTTTCCGTTTGTACCGGTTATCGCCGCAAGCGGAGCCTGACTGATACGCGAAGCATACTCCACTTCTCCAATAATCGGAATACCGCGTTGTGCTGCACGCACAAGCGGCGCAATGGTAAGCGGCACACCGGGACTGACAAAGACAAGATCCGCCTGTTCTACAAGCGGCATGGCATCCACGCCAAGCGCCCATGTCACACTGTCGCCGAGCATCTGACGAATCGGATCCATCTGTGAACCGCTCTTTGCATCATAAGCGGTAACAATCGCACCGCGGCGCACCAGAATCTGAGCCAGCGCAGCACCACTGCGCGCCATACCGACAACCAGCGCTTTTTTCCCTTTTACAAAATCCTCCGTCATGCTATCGCCTCCCATGCATAAGGTTTATCTGTTAGACAATCAACAGCGTCACGACCGCCATCAGCACCGTAATCAGAATATACGCCCGTGTAATGCTAACCTCTGAATACCCCTTTTTTTCAAAGTGATGATGCAGCGGTGCCATCAGGAACACGCGCTTTTTATTACGAAGTTTATAGCTTGCCACCTGAATGATATCCGATACGCTGGACACCATGAACATCAGCCCAAGTACCGGAATAATCAGCAGCGTTCTTGTCAGAACCGTTGCCGTCACAAACGCTGCGCCAAGTGCCATGGAACCGGTATCTCCCATAAAGACCTTCGCAGGATATCGGTTATAGTGCAGGAACCCAAGGCATGCGCCCGCAACTGCAGAAGAAAACACCATCAGATTCCTGACATTTTCCACCCCCTGCACAGACTCTCCCTGTGCCGCCATTGTAATGGCAAGCGCATTGAGAATCAGCGCAACCGCCGCCATCACAACAGCCGTGACACCGGATGCAAGGCCATCCAACCCATCCGTAAGATTGACGCTGTTTGTCGTGGCAAGCACCGCAAAGACGACAAATGGAATATAGAACCATCCAAAATCCACGTAGTCTTTCAAAATCGGCACATACAGCGTCGAGCCGATCATGGGACTGCGATAAGCATAAATTGCCAATACCAGAGCAAGACCGACCTGCGCAACAATCTTCTGTTTTGCGTTCAGACCCAGTGAGCGCTTTTTGACAACTTTAATATAGTCGTCGATAAAGCCGATCAAACCATAACCAAACATCACCAAAACTGCCGTAATGACAAATTCCGGATCACCCGCTACCGTCGCTACACAGGCCAGCAGCACGCCTGTCAGCATCATCAATCCGCCCATAGTGGGTGTTCCGCTCTTGCTCAAATGTGATTGCGGTCCGTCATCCCGTTCCGTCTGTCCGCATTTGAGACGCTGTAGCATCGGTATGAGAATCTTGCCCACCGCAAGCGTCGCAATTACACCAATCGCCGCTGCAATAAGCATCAGCCACACGCCGTCAATCGACTTTAACCAAACCATTGCCTCTTGTTTCTCCATCCGTTTGTTTTGCGCCCGCGCGCATGATCCATGGTTACATTTGCATCAGAAGCTGCGCCACAACTTCCTTCTCATCAAAATGATGTTTGACACCCATAATGTCCTGATACGTCTCGTGCCCCTTGCCTGCCAGTACAATCACATCCCCCTCCCGGGCAACCGACAGCGCATGGGCAATTGCATCTTTCCGGTTTTCAATCACCTGATAAGGCGTATCACATTCACGCACTCCCGGAAGAATTGCTTCGATAATCTTCATTGGGTCTTCCGTGCGTGGATTGTCACTTGTCACAATACAATAATCCGCATATGTCGCCGCCATCTTTCCCATAATGGGACGCTTAATCGGATCACGATCGCCGCCACAACCGAATACCACAATCAATCTGTTTTTTGTAAACTTGCGTACCGTAGTCAGAATATTCTCCAACGCATCCGGTGTGTGCGCATAATCGAGGATAACACCAAACGCACGGCCTTGGGTATCAAGGCTTTCGCAGCGTCCATGCACACCATGCATATCTGAAAGCGCACGCACGATGTCCGATACATCAAGTCCCATACACAGGCAGGCTCCGATTGCCGCCAAAGAATTGTAAACTGTAAAGGCGCCCGGAATGGGAAGACGCACACTGTAGGCCTGCTGTTCCCATTGCATCGTATACGAGACACCAGCAAGGCCGCTGTCCACCTGTTGTGCTACCAGATCACACGTCTGATCAACACCATACGTCAGGCATGGGACATCCGTCTGCTGCGCAATACGCTTTCCATACGAATCATCGATATTGACAACAGCCTGACGACACATCTTATTTGTAAACAACAGTGCTTTGGCCGCAAAGTACCGCTGCATATCACCGAAGAAATCCAGATGATCTTCCGTCAGATTGGAAAATACCGCGACATCGTAAACAATGCCATCCAGCTTTCGAAGATACAACGCATGCGCCGAAGCCTCCATGACAACCCAGTCGACATTCTCCTGCACCATCTGTGCCAGCAGCGCCTGCAAAGCAATCGGGTCGGGCGTCGTCAGATCCGCATCGATCTGCTTGTCCTCAATGTAGTTGGCAATCGTTCCAAGAAGGCCAACCCGCTTGCCACACGCCCGTGCAATCGTACGAATCATATACGTCGTACTTGTCTTGCCATTGGTACCGGTAACAGCAATCAT
>JAHZHV010000020.1 GCA_019420085.1 Christensenella sp. | reverse complement strand
CCATTTGAGTCGCTGGACGGCGATCAGATCGTTGGTATCGAAGTAGATATCATGCAGCTGATCGCGGAGGAACTCGGTGTGGAAGTTCAATTTGAGCAGATGGATTTCGATTCCGTATTGCCGGGCGTGCAGGCAGGTAAGTTTGATGTCGGTATGAGCGGCATTACAATCACCGAAGAACGCGAAAAGAATGCGGATTTCACCATGCCGTATTTTATGGCGTCGCAGGCAATTGTCGTGATGGCTGATTCAGATATCACCTGCAAGGCGGATCTGGAGGGCAAGACCATTGCGGTACAGACTGGCACGACAGCAGAGACCTATTGCATGGAAAACGGTTATGACGTACAGGCATATCAGGCCAACAACGATGCGGCAAGTGCGCTGACTTCCGGTAAAGTGGATGCTTGGGTCGTTGATAATGAGGTTGCCATTGCTCTTTCCGCTGAGCAAAACGGTGCAACGATTGTGCTGGATGAGGCCATGACCAGTGAACCGTATGCGTTTGCGTTTGTCAAGGATAGCGATACGCTGGTGCAGGCATTTAATGAAGTGATCGAAAAACTCGTGCAGGATGGCACGATTGAGGCAATTTTTGAAGAGTACGGCGTAACGTACGTGGCGCCTGAAATCTGACGGACAACGGATAAACGGGGTTTGTGCTTGGAAGAAGGGGCTGTATGAAGGGCTTCTTCTTCCAAACTTATATATGGAGCAATGCAAAAGTGAGGGGGATGACGACCATGCAGGCGCTTATCGACGCGTTGTCGGCCTGGAAGCAGCAGCTGTATAGTACGTTCATTGAACAGGATCGCTACATGATGTTGATCGATGGTTTCAAAAACACCATGATCATCACAATATGCGCGCTTTTGATTGGTGTTGTTGTCGGTTCGACGATTGGCATTATCAAGTTTTTTGCGGAAGAGAATCGTGCACTGAAACCACTGGCGCTTTTATGCGATTTCTACGTGACGGCAATTCGCGGGATTCCGGTTGTTGTGCTGCTGTTGATTTTTTACTTTCTGATTTTGAAGTCAGCCGATGGTGTGGTCACGGGAATTGTGACATTCGGCATTAACTCCGGTGCGTATATGGCAGAGATCGTTCGAAGCGGCATTATGGCAGTAGATCGCGGGCAGATGGAGGCGGCGCGCAGTCTTGGCATGAATCGTATGCAGGGAATGTTTCGGGTTGTGCTGCCACAGGCGGTAAAAAACATTTTACCGGCGATCGGCAATGAAATGATTGCACTGTTAAAAGAGACGTCTGTTGCCGGATACGTAGCGGTACAGGATCTGACGCGTGCAGCGAATTTGATTCGCAACAATACCTACGATGCATTTAATCCATTGATGATGACAGCAATTGTCTATCTTTCGCTGGTTGTTATTATGACTCAGCTTCTGGGCGTATTGGAAAGGAGGCTGCGCAAGAGTGATAAACGTTGAAAAACTTTGTAAGACATTTGACGATCAGCAGGTGCTGCGCGGCATTGATATTACAATCAACAAGGGTGATGTGGTCTGCATTGTCGGGCCGTCCGGATCGGGTAAATCGACGTTTTTACGCTGCCTGAATCTCTTGGAACGCCCCACAAGCGGACACATCTATTTGGACGGAGAGGATTTAACTGACAAAAAAATTGATATCGATGCGCATCGGCGCAAGATGGGCATGGTTTTTCAGCAGTTCAATCTGTTTCCGCATATGACGATTCTTGAGAATCTGACGTGTGCGCCTGTGATGGTGCTGAAGATGGATCGTGATGCGGCCAAGGCGCGTGCGATGCGCCTTTTGGAACGTGTGGGGCTGGCAGACCGCGCGGGGGCGTATCCCTCACAGCTGTCCGGCGGACAGAAGCAGCGTGTGGCGATTGTACGCGCGCTTTGCATGGAACCGGAGGTTATGCTGTTTGACGAGCCAACCAGCGCCCTTGATCCGGAAATGGTCGGAGAGGTATTGGACGTAATGAAGGAGTTGGCTCGTGAGGGAATGACGATGGTGGTTGTCACACATGAAATGGGCTTTGCGCGTGAAGTGGCCAGCCGCGTCGTGTTCATTGATGAAGGTGTCATTCAGGAGGAAGCGCCGCCGCAGGATTTTTTCAATCATCCAAAGTGTGAACGGCTTCAGAATTTTTTGGCGAAAGTGCTTTAACGCAATCGTTTTTTTAAGAAGAAAGGAGATAAATGCATGCAACCAGGACAGCTGAAAGGACGCGATTTTTTAACGCTTTTGGATTTTACGCCTGTGCAGATTGAAGGAATTTTGGATCTTGCTGATGATCTGAAGGCGAAAAAGAAGATGGGTATTTTGCACGAATGGTTTCGTGGTAAGAATATTGCGCTGATTTTTGAGAAAACTTCGACGCGCACCCGCTGTGCTTTTGAGGTGGCTGCCCACGATCTTGGCATGCATTGTACGTATCTGGACGGTTTTGGTTCGCAGATTGGAAAGAAGGAAAGCATTGCTGACACGGCGCGCGTGCTGTGCAG
>JAHZHV010000002.1:2706-3498 GCA_019420085.1 Christensenella sp. | reverse complement strand
GCGCTCCCTGCGGAAGTCTCGCTGCCGTGATTGCGCTGAACGAGTGAAAACCATAGGACTTAACGATTCATTTGCTCCGTCTTGTAACGGCGGGGCTTTTTCATTGTCAAATTCTGCGCAAAACGGTATAATGAAGCATGTAGAAATGGAAAGGAACGTTCTATGCAAAAATCATTGGACTTTTCATATCATATCACCACATATGGTTGCCAAATGAATGAGCATGATTCGCAAATCATGAGCCGGATGCTCGAGCAGATGGGGGGTACGCAGGCGGATTTTTCGCATGCCGACGTGCTGATTTTTAACACCTGCTGCATTCGCGAACATGCCGAGGATAAGGTCTTTGGCAACGTTGGCGCACTGCGTAAGCAGCTTGCGCAGCGTCCGGGTCTTGTTGTAGGCGTATGCGGCTGCATGATGCAGCAACCCGAAGTTGCGCAGCGGTTCATGCAGCGTTTTGATTTCGTCAATTTCGTGATGGGAACGCATAATACGGCTTTATTGCCGGATGTTCTGCGCCGCGTTCTGGAACGTGGCGAGCGCGTTATGGATATTTGGGAACACGAAGGTCCTGTGCGCGAAGATTTTCCGATAGCGACGGGCGATATCAGCGCGTATGTCAATATCATGTACGGATGCAATAACTTTTGTACGTATTGCATTGTTCCATATGTACGAGGAAGGGAGCGCAGCCGGGAGGCGGATGCAATCCTTTCAGAGATTGCAACGTTGACGCAGACCGGTACGCGTGAAGTGATGCTGCTTGGACAAAATGTCAATTCCTATGCG
>JAHZHV010000002.1:0-2696 GCA_019420085.1 Christensenella sp. | reverse complement strand
GACGCCTTTGCCAATCTTTTGCGTCGTGTGGATCGCGTTCCCGATCTTTTGCGCATTCGTTTTATGACATCGCACCCCAAAGATATCAGCGAATCGCTGATGGACGCCATGGCCGAATGTGATCATGTCTGCAAGCAGCTGCATCTTCCGCTGCAATCGGGAAGCGATGCCATTCTCAAACGGATGAACCGCCGTTATAGCTTTGAAGCCTATCGCAAAAAGGTTAATATGCTGCGTGCGCGCATGCCGCAGATTGCGTTGAGTACGGATATTATTGTCGGTTTCCCGGGTGAAACGGAACAGGACTTCCAGGCGACGCTTGCCGCGGTGGATGAGATTGGTTATGTCAACGGATACTTTTTCAAGTATTCGCCGCGCGAAGGTACACCCGCTGCGCAAATGCCGGATCAGATTCCGGAAGAAGTAAAGTCTGAACGCCTCGCAAGACTTCTTGCCGTTCAGGAAGAAAAGACACGTGCATACAATCAGGCACTCATCGGAAAAACGCTGCATGTGTTGCCGCTGCATCGCGCTGACAGATACAAAGGCCATGTCATGGGGCGCAGCGATTGCGGCCGCACCGTTCATTTTGAGGCGGATGACGATTGTATCGGGCGCATTGTACCCGTTGTCGTAACACAGGTCACGGGCAATACGCTTTGTGCCGCGCGAATTGAGGAAAAATAAATTACAATACATCGGGAAAGGTCAGGTTTGATACCCATGTCAGAAGTAGTAATCGACGTTTGTAAACAGCTTGCAGAGGAACTTGTCAATTGCCCCGAATATATCCGCATGGATGTTGCGCAGAGCAAGGCCAGACGGGATGCGGAGGCGCTTGGTATCATTTTGGATTATCGTGAAAAATACAACGCCATGACAGAGGCTTTTGGCACACAGGATGAAGATCCGGACGGCTTCCGCCAGAAGGCGCAGGCATTGCGCAGCGCGGAGGATGCCATGCAGCAAAACGAGCTTGTCGCAGAGATGCTGGAAGCGCAAAAAGCGTTTTCACAGCTGCTCAACGAGGTCAATACGATTTTGCAGGCTGCCGTTTCCGGTTCGTCCGGGTGCACCGGTTCTTGTGCGACCTGTTCCGGCTGTTCCGGCACAAGGTAATTTGGAAAAACGGAAACGGATTTCGATTTGTCTGAACGAAAAAGGAGACTTGTATGGCAGAAGTCACGACGCCGATGATGCAGCAGTATTTGGAATTAAAACGGCAGAATCCCGACTGTCTGCTGTTTTTCCGTTTGGGCGATTTCTATGAACTTTTTTTCGAAGATGCGGAACTGGTGTCTCGTGAACTGGAATTAACACTGACCGGACGCGCATGCGGCGGAAAAGAACGTGCGCCCATGTGCGGCGTGCCATATCATAGCGTCAATACATATATTGGCCGGCTTATTGAAAAGGGATATCGAGTTGCCATCGCCGAACAGCTAACCGATCCGGCGCTGAGCAAGGGTCTTGTCGATCGCAATATCGTTCGAATCGTAACGCCGGGCACGGTTTTGGAAGACAACCTTTTAAACAGCGATCAGAATAATTATGTTGCGTGTGTTCGAACGCAGAACAACGAAGTCGGACTTGCCTATGCAGACATTTCAACCGGTGAATTTGACGTATTTGTGTGCGACGATTCCGATCAGACGGGACAGGTTCTGCAGGAACTGCTTCGCGTCGGACCATCCGAAATCATTGCGGATGATGCATCGATGGCGCTGTTTGATGATGATTTCCGTCAGCGCTGCAGCGTAGTACCCCGTGTATTTCATGCGCAAATATGCGGCAGCTACCTTAGCTGCATGAAGATGCTTTCCCAGAAGTTCGGCTTTGAACAGACCGATACCCAGACACAAAAAATGACGCAGGCCGGCGCCGGTGTCGCGGCGATGCTATTGGAGTATCTAACGCAGACACAGCGCGGGGTGCTTGAACAAATGCGAACACTGACGCTGCAATATGCCAACACCTATATGCGCCTTGATCCGGGGGTGATCGAGATGCTTGAATTGCTTAAAAGCCTGCACGGCGGGCAAAAGCGTCGGTCTTTGCTCGGAATTTTGGATTGTACGCACACGAGCATGGGTGCGCGTATGCTGCGAAAATGGGTGGAACGCCCATTAAACAACGCGCTGCAGATTAACAGCCGTCTGGATGCGGTTGAGGCGCTGTTTGGCGACAATGCGCTGCGCGATGATATTGGTACGGCGCTGCGTGATGTCTATGATCTGGAACGTCTGTGTGCCCGCATCAGCGGAACCGCTGCATCGCCGCGCGACTTGCTTTCCCTTGGGACTTCTTTGACCCAAATGCCGGTACTTCGTTCGCTGCTGGAGGGCCACACGGTTGCGCTCTTGCAGCGCATATATCGTGATATTGATCCCCTGGACGATGTCTGCGCCCTGATTTCCGGTGCGATTTCTGCAGATGCGCCAACCGGCGCGCACGATGCCGGCGTGATTGCGGATGGCTTTGATGCACAGTTGGATGAACTGCGTGATGCACAGAAAAACGGACATGCATGGCTTGCCAGACTGGAAGCAACGGAACGGGAACAAACCGGAATCAAGAACCTCAAGATCGGATACAATCGCGTCTTTGGATATTATTTTGAGGTGACAAAATCCTATTACGATCTTGTGCCGCTGCGCTACACAAGAAAACAGACGCTGGCAAACGGAGGAGAGTAC
>JAHZHV010000199.1 GCA_019420085.1 Christensenella sp. | reverse complement strand
GCTGCGTCAAAAGGTATGTACATTGCGCGAAAAAACGGGTGTCCAGCCCACGCTTGCCGTTATTGTTGCAGGCGATGATCCTGCAAGTGCAGTATATGTACGCAATAAAGAACGCGCATGTCTGAATACAGGCATGGGATCGATTGTACGCCGCCTTCCGGCAGATGTGTCGCAGGAAGAACTGGAACAGTTAATCGTAGCGTTTAATGCGGATCCCGCCGTGCATGGCATTTTGGTGCAGCTGCCTTTGCCTTCGCATCTTGATGAGGCACGCGTATTAAAACTGATTGATCCGAAAAAGGATGTCGATGGGTTTCATGCGGTGAATATGGGTGCGCTCTTGTCTGGAATGCCAGGGTTTGTTCCTTGCACGCCTAAAGGGATCATCCGACTGATTGAAAGTGCCGGTACGGACATTGCAGGCAAACATGCGGTCGTGGTTGGCAGAAGCAATATTGTTGGAAAACCTGTAGCGATGTTGCTGCTTGCACATGATGCAACGGTGACAATATGTCATTCCAGGACAAAGAATCTGGCTGAACTGACGCGCCAGGCAGATATTCTGGTTGCGGCGGTGGGGCGTCCCTGTATGATTGATGCATCGATGATTCGTCCCGGTGCTACGGTAATCGATGTGGGAATCAACCGCACGGATAAGGGATTGGTAGGCGATGTGGATTTTGCATCTGCGGTTGCGCAGGCAGGCGCTATCACGCCTGTGCCGGGCGGCGTTGGTCCGATGACGATTGCCATGCTGCTTGAAAATACGTATCTTGGAGCGTGTGCGGCATGCGCCGAAGTATAACGGTCAGTGAACTGAATGAATATGTAAAAAACGCGCTGGAAGCAGATCCGCTGCTGCACGGCGTAACGCTTGTGGGCGAAGTATCGGGTTTTAAGCGGTATCCTTCCGGACATGCTTACTTTACGCTCAAAGATGAGCAGGCTGCAATCAGCGCCGTATGGTTTGCGCAATATGCTTCATCCGGTTTTCAGCCGCAGACCGGCCAGCTGGTCGAGGCAGTGGGGAGCGTTTCTCTTTATGCCAAGGAGGGACGCTACCAGTTTTATGTGCGCCAGATGCGTCCCGCCGGAATCGGCGCGCTGTATGTTGCGTATGAGAAATTGCGTCAACAGCTGGAACGGGAAGGGTTATTTGACGCTTCCCGCAAAAGGGCGATCCCGTTTTTGCCGGCCTGTGTTGGCGTTGTAACGTCCGGACGCGGTGCGGCAGTGCGTGATATTATCCAGATCTGCAACCGGCGGTATCCGGGTGTGGATGTATTGGTCTGCCCGGTGGCCGTACAGGGCGCACAGGCTGCGCCGGATATCGACCGGGGAATTGAATGGATGAACCGTTATGGGCGTGCCGATGTTTTGATTGTGGGGCGCGGCGGCGGATCGCTTGAAGATCTTTGGGCGTTTAACACGGAAATTGTCGCGCGTGCAATCGCGGATTCCAGGATCCCTGTGATCAGTGCCGTGGGACATGAAACGGATACGACAATTGCGGATTTTGTCGCTGATCTGCGCGCACCGACGCCTTCCGCCGCGGCAGAACTTGCTGTGCCCGTACAGGCACAGCTGCAGCAGCAAACGGTGCAGCTTCTGTCACGTACATCGGCGGCGGCCAGACGTGGCGTTGAACTGCGGGGACAGCGCGTACGCGCGCTGCTTTCCACAAGACAAATGGCGGCGCCTTCCCAAATGATTGACCGCTATGCCATGCGTGTGGCACAGCTTTTTGCACGCATGGATACTTCTGTCAACAGCATCTGCGCAGAGAACGCACATCAGGTAGAGTTGCTGCATCAGCACTTGAAATCTCTGGATCCGCGGGCGGTGCTTGCGCGTGGTTTTGCGTTGGTGACGGACGAGACGGGGCATACGGTATGCACCGGTGCGCAGGCCGATAAAGTGCGGAATGTGACCATTACCTGGCGCGATGGCGCGCGCAGGGCGCGGCTGCTTGCCGAAGAACAGGAGGATACTTTCCATGGCGACAAAGCAAACGGAAAAGAAGAGTTTTGAGGAAAATCTTGCTGGTTTGCAGGAGATTGTCAATCGTCTTGAACGTGGTGATACCGCGCTTGAGGAGTCGATTTTGCTGTATGAAGAGGGCATGCGCTATGCGCAGACGATGCATGCGCAGCTGAAAAAAGCAGCGGGAAAAGTGACGGCACTTGAAAAGAAACAGGCGGCATTTGAGGAAAGTTTCTTTTGTGAACAGGAGCAGGAAGATGGATCGTCCAGATGATACTATCAAAGCGCTGAGCGGGCAGGTTGATGCGGCGCTGGCAGAATTGTTTTCACGCACGCAGATTCCGGCGCAGGTAAAAGAGGCCATGTGGTACAGCGTTTCTGCAGGAGGGAAACGCCTTCGTCCCGTGTTGATCCTGCTTTTTGCACAGATATTTGGGGCGTCGATTGCGCAGGCCATGCCGTACGCCTGTGCGATGGAAATGATCCATACGTATTCTCTGATCCATGATGACCTGCCTGCAATGGATAACGATGATCTTCGCCGCGGCAAGCCAACCTGGCATAAGGTTTATGGAGAAGCGATGGCGCTGCTTGCAGGCGATGCACTTTTGAATTTTGCATATGAGACGCTGTTTGAAGCAGCATTGCGGGACGGACAGGCGGGGATGCGCGCGACACAGCGCATTGCTGCAGGTGCAGGCGTGACAGGTATGGTTGCAGGTCAGTGCATGGATCTTTGCGCCGAACGTGACGGCGCCGATTATGCCGTAGATCAGATTCATGCGGCCAAGACGGGCGCGATGATTTGTGCGGCCTGTGCAGCGGGTGCGTTGATCGGTGGTGCAGATGCATCCCAGGTGGATGCCTGTACGCGGTATGGGAAGAATCTTGGACTGGCATTTCAGATCGTGGACGATATTCTGGACGTTACGGGCGACAGCGATACGCTTGGCAAACCGATTGGTTCCGATATGCGCAACCAGAAGCGTACATTTGTTTCGGAATATGGGTTATCGCGTGCACGGCAGATGGCGCAGGAAGCGACGCACAATGCGGTTGCGGCGCTTGAAAAGCTGCCGTCCGATGCAGGCGTGCTGCGTGCGCTTGCATGGCAGATGCTGGAACGCAGAAAATAAGCGGCGCATGTGCTGCGGCTAAGGGGGGATATGCGTTTGAAGAATCTGGAACAGATTCATTCTCCGGCCGATTTAAAGGACATGAGCGATGCTGAACTTACGGCATTGAGCATGCAGATACGGGAGTTTATCATAAAAACCGTCGCAAAAACGGGCGGACATCTTGCCTCCAATCTTGGTGCGGTGGAATTGACGGTTGCATTGCACGCATGCTTTGACTGTCCGCATGATAAGTTTGTCTTTGATGTGGGGCATCAATGTTACGCGCATAAAATCCTTACCGGCAGGATGGAACAAATGAACCACTTGCGAATGCAGGGCGGACCAAGCGGTTTTCCTACAATCAGTGAAAGCGAGTACGACGCCTTTGGAACCGGACATGCCGGAACATCCGTTTCTGCTGCGTTGGGAATGGCGCGGGCGCGTGACCTGCGCGGTACAGATGAGTATGTTGTTGCACTCGTTGGCGATGGCGCACTTGGAAACGGCATGATCTATGAAGCGATCAATGATGTGGGTAATACGGGTAATTCCATGATCATTGTCCTGAATGATAACACCATGTCTATTGCGCCGAACGTGGGCGCTGTTGCGCGGGTGTTGACCCGTATGCGCGAAAGTAAACGCTATGCCGTGCTGAAAAAATGGACGCATGGGCGTATTACAGGGATGCCGCGGCTTGAAAGTTTCATGCGCCGAATGAAAAACGGCGTCAAATATATGGTTATCAGCGGGGCGCTGTTTGAGGAATTGGGCTTGTTTTATATCGGTCCGGTGGACGGGCACGATATCGGTGAAATGCGGCGCGCTTTTTCCCGTGCGAAAAAGATTGACGGGCCGGTTCTGGTACATGTGATTACGCAAAAAGGGCATGGATATCGTGCTGCGGAGCGGGATCCGCGCCGGTATCATAGCGCTGGGTCTTTTGCTGTTTCAAGCGGCAGAATGCAGATCAAGCCTCTGCGGCGGAAACCGTATACGGCGGAATTGTCGGATGCGATGCTCAAACTCGGTGCACAGGATACGCGAATTGTTGCAATTACGGCTGCGATGCCGGATGCAACAGGATTGGCGGCGTTTGCATCCGCATATCCAAAACGCTTTTTTGACGTGGGAATTGCCGAAGAGCATGCAGTGACGATGGCTGCAGGGCTTGCCCGTGCGGGGATGCGTCCGATCGTGCCGATTTATTCCACATTTTTGCAGCGTGCTTACGATTCGGTGATTCATGATGTTTGCACACAGAATCTGCCGGTAATCCTGCTTGCAGATCATGCGGGAATCGTCGGCGATGATGGACAGACACATCAGGGCGTATTCGATATTGCATTTCTGCGCAGTATTCCCAATCTTACCCTGCTTTCTCCGTGTGAACCATGCAGAATGTATGACGCGCTTCGCTATGCGCTGTCTTTAAATGCGCCATGTGCGATTCGCTATCCAAAGGCGGATAACGGCCTTGTCATTGACAATAATCCAGCACCGGCGTTTCCTGCCTGGAGACTGCTGGCCAATGGCACACAGGTCAGTATTCTTGCTGCCGGCGCGATGGCCCGTCAGGCATATTTTGCTTCAAGACAACTGCTTAAAGCGGGAATCGCGGCGCGCGTGTATGCGGCGCGCACGATCAAACCGCTGGATGAACAAAGCCTTTTGCATGCTTTTGAAAATCCGCTCGTTGTAACGTTGGAGGACGGTGTTTTGCAGGGTGGATTTGGCAGTGCCGTATTGGAATGGATGAATTTGCACGGAAAAACCAATCCGCTGCTGCGACTGGGCGTTCCGGATCGGTTTTTGACGCATGCGACGCGCGCGCAGTGGCTGGAAGAACTTCATCTGAACGCGGACGGCGTCGCTGCAAGCATACAGGCGTTTGTGGAGGAAAACCATTGAAAAAAAGACTTGATGTGCTGATGGTGGAGCAGGGCGTTGCTCAAACCAGACAAAAGGCGCAGGCGCTTATTTTAACAGGCAGTGTGCGTGTCAATGGTGTGGCGGCGCAAAAATCTTCAATGCAGGTGGATGATACAGCGCATATCAGCGTGCAGGAACCGCTGCGGTTTGTCAGCCGCGGCGGACTCAAACTGGAAAAAGCGCTTCAAGTATTTGACCTTTGCATTGATGACGCCGTGTGCGCGGATGTCGGCGCTTCCACAGGTGGTTTTACGGACTGCATGCTGCAGGCAAATGCGGCCAAGGTCTATGCGATCGATGTCGGATATGGACAGCTTGATTGGAAGCTGCGCAATGATGCGCGCGTTGTGGTTATGGAGCGAACAAACGCACGTTTCATCAAACCAGAGGACTTTGAAGAAGCGTTTGATTTTGTCGGTGTGGATGCATCGTTTATCTCATTGAAGCTGCTGCTTGCACCTATTTATGCATGCATGCAGCCTCACGCGCGTGCCGTGATGCTGATTAAGCCGCAATTTGAAGCGGGAAAAGGTCTGGTCGGGAAAAATGGTGTTGTACGGGATGCAGGCGTGCATATGCAGGTCATTGATGATGTGATTGCTTTCGCGCGCAATACGGGATTTGGTGTAACCGGGCTCTCTTATTCGCCAATTACAGGCCCCAAAGGAAATATTGAGTTTTTGCTTTTGCTGGATCGCTGCGCGGATCATCAGACACAAATTGATGTTGAAGCGGTTGTTCATGCGGCGCATCAGGCGCATAAAATGTAACTGCATTGTCGTAATATGCATATTGCTATCTTTTTGTGTGCATGTTATTGCAATTGTTTGTGATACAGTTGAAAATTCTCGGAAAATGCTGTATATTATCAGTGAAACTACCGCATAAGTACAGGGGAATGAATATGCAGTGTGTAGGACTGTATGTCTATAAAGAAACAGACGCCCGTGTGTGTGCGGTGCGGCGGATTGTAGCGTCATTGCAAAAAAGCAACGTGCGGATTGTCATGCTCCATGCGTTGGCAGCGTGTATTGGGCAGGAGCAGTTGGGTGTTTCGGATGAAGTGCTTTGGCGTCAGGCAGATGTCATCATTGTCCTTGGCGGTGATGGGACGCTTCTTGGTGCAGCCAGGCGCGCCGTGGCACAGCAGATTCCCATATTTGGCATTAATATGGGAAAACTCGGGTTCCTAAGCGAAGCGGAACTTCCTGATCTGGAAAGCGCAGTAATGCGGATTGTTCGTGGAGAATACCGGATTGAACAGCGCATGATGATCGATTGCTACATTGACGCAAAGAAGGTTGGAAGCGCACTCAATGACGTCGTATTGTCGCGGCATTCGATTGCCCGAATGATGTGTATAAAGGCGCGGATAGACACAGAATTGCTGGATGTTTACCGTGCAGATGGTCTGATTGTCTCCACGCCGACAGGGTCTACAGCGTATTCGCTTTCCGCAGGCGGGCCGATTGTAAGTCCGGCGCTTGACTGCATTGTATTGTCACCGATTTGTCCACATTCTCTTTCCAGCCGATCGGTTGTTGTGCAGCCGGATGCGCAAATTACGTTGCGGGTGTTGGAAACAGAAGAGGATGCCATGCTGACAATTGACGGGCAAAAAATGTTTTCCGTACACTGCGGCAGTGAAGTGCGAATTTGTAAAAGCGCACAGCACGCGCGCCTGATTCGTCTGGATTATGACGGTTTTTATCATGTTTTACGCAGAAAGCTTTCCGGACCCGATCCGGTTGAAACGACACTTTGAAACTGGGATTGCAAAGGAGTAAGCATCATGAAGCTGACCAGACAGACGATGATTCTGGATATCATCAACAAGAACGATATCTCCACACAAGAGGAGCTGGCAGAAGAACTCAAGCGCAGGAACATTGTCGCGACACAGGCGACGATTTCACGGGACATCAAGGAATTGCGCCTGATCAAAACGCAGGGTGCGAATGGGATGTACCGCTATGCGTTAATGGAGCGGGCGGAAGACTCCATGGAAGAGCGATGGATGCGCCTGTTTTCCGAGTCAGTGCTCAATATTACTGCTGCAAATAATTTGATTGTGCTGCATACCGTCAATGGAACGGCGCCTGCCGCGGCAGGTGCGATTGACAAGCTGCGCTGGGATGAGGTTATCGGCAGTATTGCGGGTGATGATACGATTCTGGTTGTTGCACGTTCCAATGAGGATGTTCCATCTGTTATGGCGCGCTTCCGCCAGATGATGCGCTGAAAAAGAAACGGGGGCTTAAAAACACGTGCTGCTGCATCTGTCTGTGAAGAATCTTGCGTTGATTAACACGCTGGAAATGGATTTTTGTGCGGGTTTTAATGTGCTGACAGGCGAAACGGGCGCCGGGAAATCCATTATCGTGGATTCTTTGAAGCTTGCGCTTGGCGGAAAAAATGAACGGGATTTGATTGGCAATGATGCGGCGCATGGTATAGTGGAGGCGACGTTTGATATCGCACGCAATCCGGCAGTGCATGAGATTCTGCAGCAGGAGCAGATTGAGGCAGATGAGGAGCAGATTACGCTGTCGCGGCAGATCAATGCAAATGGACGGTCTGTCTGCCGTGTCAATGGGGTCCTTGTTTCTGCTGCCGTGGTACAGCGTATGGCGCCGCATCTTGTTGATATTTATGGACAGCACGCGCATCAGTCGCTGCTGAATCCTTCATCGCATTTGCGCTTTTTGGATGCAAGCGATCAGACAGGTGAAATCGCACAGGATTGCAGTACACTGCGAAAGTTATATGAACAAGTCAATCAGATGCGCAACTGCTTAAAGCAGCAGCTGATTGATCCGCGTGAGCGTGAGCGCCAGCTTGATATGCTTCGGTTTCAATTTGAGGAGATTGATGCTGCGGCGCTGAAAGAAGACGAGGAAGAAGAACTGACATCCAGACGCGAGCGCCTTGTGGCGGCGGAACAAATTGCACAGAATTTAAACCTTGCCTATGAACGTGTCAGTGCAGGGGAATCCTGTGCAACGGATGCGGTGTCTGCGGCAGTGGATGCGCTGTCTGAAATCAGCCGCTATGATGCTGCTTATGCGGCATTGCAGACGGAACTTTCCGATATTCTGTATCGATTGGAGGATGTGGGGCGCAGTCTGCGGGATGCATCGTTAGATGTAGAGTATGACGAGCAGTCTCTTGCGCAAATTGAAGCGCGGTTGGAACTTATTTTTTCGCTCAAGCGAAAATACGGTGCGGATATTGCGCAGATTCTGGCATTTGCCAGGGAAGCGGCAGAGCGCATTGCGGTGCTGGAAAGCGGTGAACAGGAGGCGCTTCAGCTTCAAAAGCAGATACAGGAGACGGTGTTGCAGTATTACGATGTTGCGCGCGCATGTTCTGCAAAGCGGCATGAAGCGGCAGAACGGTTGCAGACGCGTATTCTGGCACAGCTGCAGGAGCTTGGTATGGAAAAAACACAGCTTTGCATCCGTCTTGCGCCGATTGCTTCCCAAGAGGAATGTGCCGATCATATGACGGCAGACGGATTAGACTGCGTTGATTTTCTCATTTCGCCCAATCCGGGCATGCCGCTGAAACCGCTTGCAAAGACGGTATCCGGTGGTGAATTGTCGCGTCTGATGCTTGCGTTTAAAACAGTCTGCACAAGCGATACTGATGCTTCCAGTATGGTATTTGATGAAATCGACAGTGGTATCGGCGGAACGACAGCATGGGTTATTGGACGAAAGATGGCTGCAATTGCCAGAAAAAAGCAGGTTCTGTGCGTCACGCATCTTGCGCCGGTTGCGGCGCTTGCGGACGGGCATTGGAATGTTGGAAAAACCAGTGACGGCACGCGTACGACCACATGTGTACAGGCGCTGGATGAAAAAGGCAGACAGCAGGAAATTGCGCGTATGCTTGGCGGTAAGCAGGGACAGGAAGCGTATCTTCGTCATGCGAGCAGCATGCTGGAACAGGCACGTCAGGAACGGCAAACATTGTAGCATGATGAAAAAGAGATCTGCATCTTTGCTGCTGCACAAACGAGCACAGCGAGGATGCTTTTTTCCTGTAATGATAACATGGATTGTAACCAGAGAGGCAAAATAATGATGGATGATTTTGGGTTGAATGGTGTTGTATTCTCCACACGGCCGCAGACGCAGGACGCGACGCAGAATGCCGTATATGATGCATTGGATGCACTTGCAATTTCTTATGTCGGGGTGGAGCATGAGCCGGTGGGAACCATTGCACAGTGTCAGAAAATAGAGGATTTGCTGCAGGCGCCCGTATGTAAAAATCTTTTTTTGTGCAACAGGCAAAAGACAGCGTTTTATCTGCTTGTGATGCCACCGGACAAGCCTTTTTACACGCGTGATATCACCGCGCAGATTCAAAGTGCGCGTCTGTCTTTTGCGGATGGACAGCAGATGCAGTCGCATATTGGCTGTCAGCCCGGGTCTGCCAGTATTTTCGGATTGTTGTTTGATCCGGACCAATCCGTCCAGCTTCTCGTGGATGAAGAACTTTTACAGCAGCAGTGGCTTTGCTTTCATCCATGCCGCAACACGGCGACGCTGAAACTGCGCACAGACGATGTGCTGGAGCGCTTTGTATCGCACTGTGGTCATCCGATTCGTTACGTTACGCTTGCGAGGTATGAACAAGATGCAACAAACGTTTAACTGGAGACGGGCGCTTCGCCCGGAAAAGGGATTTTATAAAACTGCGTTTGCGCTGATGCTGCCCATTATTGTGCAGAATCTGATTTCTCATATGCTTGGTCTTTCCGATACGCTGATGGTTGGTGTAATCGGAGAAACAGAACTTGCTGCCATGACCGTAGCCAATACGCCTTTTTTTGTGCTGACGATCATGATGTTTGGAATTCAGAGCGGTGCGTGCGTATTGGTGGCGCAATACCATGGCAAGCGGGATCTTGATGCGATCAACCGCATTCTCGGCGCAGGTTTTTATGCGGGAATCATCTGTACGCTGCTTGCCGCCATTGTGATCGGCTTGTTCCCGGAACAGATGATGGATCTTTTGACGAGCAATAAACAGCTTGTTCCCATCGGCGCCCGGTATGCGCGTATCATTGGCATTTCCTATGTTTTTGCATCGATCAGCGGTATTTATATTGCGGTACAGCGCAGCATGGAGAAAGCGGCGCTGGGCGCTTGGATTTTGGGCGGCTCTTCGCTTTTGAATATCTTTTTAAACTGGGTGCTGATTTTCGGAAAGCTCGGCGCACCGAAACTTGGGATTGAAGGCGCGGCGATTGCGACGGTCATTGCCCGTATATGCGAGGTGATTGCTGTTGCCATATACGCTGCCAGGGATAAAAGCTTTCCCGTGCGGCCGGGTCTGATCCTAAATCCCGGTCGTGCAATGCTGCGTGACTTTATCCGCTATGGCGTTCCCGTCATGCTCAATGAGACATTCTGGTCGCTTGGTACGTCGCTTTTTACGGTCATTATGGGATATATGCAAAACAGTACCGCCATTTTGGCGGCATCTACGCTGACGAGCAATGTAGAACGTGTCATCAGCGTGATTATGTTTGCTGCCGGTAATGCTGCA
>JAHZHV010000198.1:2500-6399 GCA_019420085.1 Christensenella sp. | reverse complement strand
ACTTTGCGTACTGTGAACGATCGTATAATCAGCCTCATGATCCAGCAGCATACCAATTACCGACGTCTGCGGCACGAAGGCACAGATACGCGAGTTAATTCTCCCATAGCCGGCGCTGATTAAAATCTCTTTGTGAAAACCAGGGCCATCAAAACTATAGATCTTATCAATCTGATCCTGTACAACGGGATTGGCAAACGCCGCGGCATACACCGCCAAATTGCCACCCTTGGAATGTCCGGCAACAATGAAACGCCGATCTGGCGTATATGCACCATCCAAATATGCGGCAGCTTCCAACTGCGACGGAATGCGCGTCATAAACGTCATATTCAAATCTTCTTTCCATCCCACAAGCGTATTATCCGTTCCGCGGAATAACACGCAACGCAGCGTATCCCCCACATCAACCGTCAGCGCCGCAAACTGTTTTTCCTGCACGGCATCCCAGTGACTGACGTAACGTAAAAGGCGCATTGGGGCAAAGCGAACGCTGCGCACCAACTGCGAAAGCAGTGCAAAATCCTCCGGCCGCACAATGCGCTGCGGCATATTCAGCAATGCCTCCACTGCATCAACAAGACCAACCGACGTATCAAAAGCAACAATATCCTCAAACGGCAGATAAACAAGCCTTGCAAGGATCAGCCAGTCTACATCATTAAACGGCGCAATTCCAGGCGGAATGTCGCCGCGCCACTGTAAATACTCCACCATACCCGCCATAGCCGTCCCCCCCTTTTTTGCACATTACACAAGACCACAGCCTCAACCGTATTATACGCGCAAATGTCACATCATGAAAGCACACGATCCGCATTTTCCTGCAGAAACAAAACAAAGAACGTCTGACTCATGTAGTCAGACGTTCTCTGCCGTAAACTCTATTCAATTGGCATCATGTTCTGCCCAAAGATGCGCGTATTGATCGGCAATGGCCTGATGCTCTTCATAAGTCTTGGAATAAGCAATGACTCCCGTAGCAGGATCCGTCAGAACAAAGTAGTAATACCCCTGCGCGACATATTCTGCGTCAGGCTGCAGCGCTGCAAGCAGCGCCGCCTCTCCCGGATTTGCGATCGGGCCAATCGGCAACCCGGCATAAACATAGGTGTTGTACGGCGAATCGATACTGACGTCTTCCACCGTCATTGTCAGAGCGCTTTTTCCGCTTGCATACTGCGCCGTCACATCGCTTTGCAGCAACATTCCCGCCGCAAGCCGATTGTGAAAAACAGCAGATATCTTTGTAAAACTCTCCGATGTACCCTCTTTCTGAATCACCGAGCCAAGCGTTACCGCATCATCCAGTGTCATTTGACTTTGTGCAAGCGCCTGTGAAAAACTATCCTGCGATGTAATTTCATCAAATCGCATCAGCATTTTTTCAATGACGGTCCGTTCGTCCGTATGCACAAAAATCTCATATGTATCCGGGAATAAGTACCCCTCCAATGCATACTTGCGCTGCGGCGTCTTTTCACTGTCTGCAATCGCCTGTACAAATGCGTACATGGAGAATTCCTGCGGTGTATTGCATAGCGTCAAAAATGTCTGTGCGCTGAACGTACCGCCCTGCGCGGTGATTTCCTCCTCCAGTTGCTGTGCCATCTGTTCGACGGTCATCCCTTCAATCAATGTAACGCGCATCGTTCGCGTCAGCTCCGGATCGGTCTGAGGACTTGGGATGGGCGTTGGTTCTGGTTGCTGCCCCATACGGTCAAGCGGCAAAGCAAACACTGCAAATACCACTGCGGCAACAAGCAAGACACCAAGCAGCACAGTCAACACTTTTGCGCCTTTTTTCTTTTTTTTCGCCGGCTGAACCTGCGGTTCAACACGCCGGGCAGCCTGCACCAGCTTCTGGGTAAGATGCTGCACCGCACCCGGACCATCCGGTACAATGTAGTGATCCCCAAGCGGCCGCGGCAGCTGCTGCGGTAAAACGCCGGGCATCAGGTATACGGCAAGCATGCCGGCCGGCCGTCGGCGTGCAAATGCGTGCCACAGTTCTCTTTGTCGACTGTTTACAAAGGCAGCCGCATCATCCAATACGAGAATCATCGCATCCGCCTGCTCTACCGCAAGCTGAATCCGTCGTTCCAGCGCCGCATCGTTCTGCAGCCGCGCTTGATCAAAATGATCCCACAGCACACGCATACCGTTTGCGCGCAAGGTTTCACATAACGTTTGCGCAGCACGCGTACTGTCTCCATATTGCGAAACGACAACGATATCCATACGGCCTTCACCCCACTTTTCCCACTATGCGCGTCATTATACCATATTCCCACTGTTTCTGCACGAAAAAAAGGTCCCGATCCGCATAAAACGGAAACGGAAACCTTTTTTACAAAGCAATCCTTCAACGATTCATGTAGCGGGCCAGGAACTCCCGCGTCTCATGTTTTTGCGGCGCAGTAAAAATCTGCTTTGGATCGCCCGATTCGCAGATAACTCCGTCTTTCATGAACACAACTTTACCGGAAACCTCCCGGGCAAAATCCATCTCATGCGTCACTACCAGCATCGTCATCCCCTCACTCGCCAGCGCCTTCATGACATCCAGCACTTCACCGACCATTTCAGGATCCAACGCACTGGTAGGCTCGTCAAACAACAGTACCTCCGGCTGCATCGACAGCGCCCGTGCAATTGCCACACGCTGTTTTTGTCCACCGGAAAGTTGACGGGGCTTTGCGCCAATATATGGTGCCATTCCAACTTTTGCAAGATACGTCATAGCACAATCATGCGCTTCCTCCGGCTTGCGTTTCAATACCTTTGTTTGGCCAATCATGCAGTTTTGAAGCACCGTCATGTTATTAAACAGATTAAAGTTTTGAAACACCATACCAACCTTAGCGCGGTAGGCAGCTTCATCCACGCCTCCCTTGGTTACATCCTGTCCATGGTAGAGAATACTGCCATTTGTAGGTGTTTCCAAAAGATTAATGCAGCGAAGAAGCGTCGATTTTCCAGAACCCGATGCACCAATGATACTTGTAACATCTCCCGCGCAAACGGTAAAATCCACATCAATCAGCACTGCGTTGGCACCAAAGGCCTTGGACAGGTGCTGTACCTGTAAAATCTCGTTCACGACTCTTCTCCTTTCTCCCGCTGCCATCCCTTGCCGCGAAAGCGATGCAGCCCGCTTGTAAAGGCCAGCGTATCAGTCGTAGCAAGATCGTAATTCTGCGGGCCATCCAGCTTGTTTTCCCACAACCGCAACAAACGCGAGGCAACAACCGTCATCGTCAGATAGATCGCCATCGCAACGGTAGCGCTTTCAAAATAAGTATAATATGCACCCGATACCGACTTGTGCACGAAGAAAAGGTCTGTGACGCTGATAACGGAAAGCACTGATGTATCCTTGATATTGATAATCAGGTTATTGCCAATCTGCGGCACAATGTTGCGCAGCGTCTGTGGCAAGATAACATACAGCATCGTCTGAACATGCGTCATACCGATCGCCTTGGCGCCTTCGTTCTGCCCTGGATCGATAGACAAAATGCCACCGCGGACTGTTTCGGCCATATATGCACCGGTATTGATCGACACGATGAAAAATGCCGCCGTCCACATCCCCATCTTGATGTCAAACAGCTGCTGGCTGCCATAATAGATAAACACAGCCTGCACGATCATCGGCGTGCCTCGGAACACTTCTACGTATGCATATAAAATCGCCTTGACGATTCGTAAAAGGATCCGCTTGAACAAATTGTCCGTCTTGCGAATCGGAATCGTCTGAACCGCACCAACAGCAAAACCGATCACGCAGCCAATTGCCGTACCGACCAACGCAATCAACAACGTGCGTCCGGCGCCTGCCAAATACGACATTCCATAATTGGTCAATACCTTTGTCAGATTTTCCGCAAAGCTCA
>JAHZHV010000198.1:0-2490 GCA_019420085.1 Christensenella sp. | reverse complement strand
CTTCTTGTAATCGTACGACGGCTTCCCGCAATCAAAATATCGGAAAGCCGCCGTTCATCGTTCATTTAGTCCTGACTCAGGGGCTGGATTTCAATCGCCTCAGCCATCATCCGGTCAAAGTCGTCCGTCGTCAGCGTCTCAAGCACGCCGTTGACCGCATCCAGCAGTTCCGTATTGCCCTTCTGAATGGAAATACCAATGTTGATATCTTCATCAGAAACCTCAAATTCGCCCTCTGTACCCGTAAAGTCCAACATCTTGAAGTTCGGATACGCCGCAAGTGCAGCAGTACCGGTCGGCAAGTCCGTCACAACCAAATCAACGCTGCCGGAATTGAGCGCCACCAGCATCGCAGGGGCAGTCTCCTGTGCCGGGAGAATATCCGCATCGGGAATCTGAGGCAGGCAGTTATCATACCAGATGGTACCAATCTGCGACGTACAGGTCGCACCGGCAAGATCGGCTACACTCTCTGCATCCGCATACTCGCTGTTTTCATCCACCAGCGTCACGATCGTAGCATAGTAATAAGGGCTTGTAAAATCCACCTGCTCCAAACGGTCAGCCGTAATCGACTGTCCAGCAATAACCATGTCCACATCGCCCGTCTTGACAGCCGGAACCAGGCTGTCCCAATCCAGCTTGACAACCTCAAAATCCCAGCCCAGCTGCTCACAGATCAGCTTCGCCATCATTACGTCATAGCCATTGGCATATTCCGACGTACCTGCAATAGGCACTGCGCCATTGGAATCATCCGGCTGCACCCAGTTATACGGTGCATAAGCGCACTCCATCGCGATACGCAGCGTGCGCGTCTCCTGCTGTGCATCTTCGGTCTGTTGTGTCTGCTCACCGGACTGGGCAGCATCGTCCTGCTTTGCACCACATGCAGCCATCGTCAGCGCCAATGCCAACACAAGAACCAGTGCAATCAGTCTCTTCATTTCTCCTCGCCATCCTTTTTTGCATATTTACCGAAAAAAACATGGACGCTCAGGGAAGCGTCCATGTTACAAAGAACCATTGTATGAAGCAAAGCAAATAAATCCACCTTGCTCTCGTTCGATAGCGCTCCACCTAAGTGACAGTACAACGGATCTTATCCGTTGTCCCGGCGCACAAAGCGGCAAGCACCCCTCTGCGGCCTCGGCGGCAGCCCCTTTGACTTTCCTGCATCGCTTGCTGCATTCCCCCGGAAAGCTACTCTTGACAACCGCGCCTCTATCCGACATTTTATTCAGTTGTCCCCATTATAGCGCGGATTTGCGCTTTGTCAAGCATATTTTGCAGAACCTTCGCTGCAATGGGTTTCTTTGCACAGCCTTTACAGATTCTGGCTGAATTCAATCTGCTCACCCGTAGGGCTGACAATTTTAAAATACCGGCAGCCGTTTTCCCAACGATCCGGAATGGATTCAATGCCATCTGTGCAGATCTGATAACCTGCTTCCACACAGAAACGATAATCCGCCTCAATATCATTGGAAACATAGGCAATGTGGTCAACTTTTCCCTGCAGCTTTTCATCCAGATCGTCCCTCTGGTAGATCTCGTATACAGTAGAACCATTCTGGACAAAGTACGTATAATACTTGCGCCCGGCGCTGCGGAACTTACCCTTGAGTGTAAAACCCAGCACATCCATGTACCAGTTTGCATCCCGTTCGGCATTGGTGCAAGCAATACCAATGTGATCCAAAGGTCGATTGTGAAGCATATTGATGTACCTCCCGTACAAATTGTATTTTCAATCAGTATACCACTGCACAAAGCTCGGCAGCAATCCTTTTTCTCTTGCCCGATATATATTCCTGCGTTATGATAAAAACAACCTGTCAATCAAATAAGGAGTGTTCAGCCATGCAGATTCAAACGCTTTCCAGCGACACACCACAGTTGCTGCAAGACATACAAGACATGCCCGTACTGATCGTATTTTCCTCGTTTTCATGCCCCGCCTGCACACTGATGGAACCGGAGCTTGTCCAATTTGCACAGCAGCACGACGAAATCCGCGTGTTTTTACTGCATGCAGAACGTTTCCCGCAAACCGCGGCAGCATTTCACATCCGGCTGTTTCCAACAACGATACTACTGGACAAGGGCAAACCCGTCTCCATGGATATCGGTGCCATGCGCTGCGCACAGTTGGAGGCATTTGTACAGCACGCGATTGAAATGTAATTTTTCAATCTCCAGGTCCGTATGCATAATTGGGTATTTTTTGTGCTTGACGTGCAGGAATTATGTATAGTATAATACTTCCTGTGCCTAGGGGAGTAGCTCAATTGGCAGAGCAACGGTCTCCAAAACCGTAGGTTGCGTGTTCGATTCGCGTCTCCCCTGCCAGCTCACCGCAAGTGATAAAGACTTGCGGTGAGCTTTTTATTTTCATCAAAACACACTGCAAATCTCATGCAGTGTCTTGCCGCAGCTATTTATGCACACATATTTCCACGACAATATATACACAAAAAAGTGATAAAC
>JAHZHV010000197.1:1328-5376 GCA_019420085.1 Christensenella sp. | reverse complement strand
CAGCCCGTCGCCGCACAAGTCGAACCAATAGACAGATCGATACAACCGACAATCAAAACGCAGGTAATACCGGCAGCCAGAAGGCCGTTTACGCAGATCTGGCGGAACACCGTCATCAGGTTGCCAACCCGCATAAACGTTGTCGTACTCACAGCCAAGATAATAAGCAGCACCGCAAGCGCGGCAAGCGGGCCCCAATACATTTTGAACGCTCTAACAAAAGCATTGGTCTTTTTCGTATTTTCCATTCTCAGTTACCTCCAGTGGCATAACGCATGATTTTCTGCTGAGTAAATTCTTCCTCGGCGCCATCCAGAACAGTTGCAATTTCGCCTTCATGCATAACAACAACGCGGCTGGACATATTGATGATCTCAGGCAGATCCGAAGAAATGAAGATGATCGAAATACCCTCGCTTGCGAGCTGACGCATCAGCTGGTAGATCTCATGCTTTGCACCGACGTCGATACCACGTGTCGGCTCATCCATGATCAAAATGCGAGGTTCGGAAGCCAGCCATTTGGAAATAACAACCTTCTGCTGGTTACCGCCGGACAAGTCGCCGCAAATCTGATCGGGACCCGTCGTCTTGATCGAAAGCTTCTTCCAATACTCATCAATAATGGCATTTTCTTTCTTCTTGTCAACATAAATGCCCTTGATGAACTTTTTCAGAACGGTGATCGTCAGATTCGTACCAACGGAGTGTCCCAAAACAAGGCCGCAACCACGACGATCTTCCGGAACCATACCGATGCCTGCATCAATCGCCTGCTGCGGATTCTTGAAATGGACATTCTCTCCAAAGAGCGTCATCTCGCCCTCATCGATAGGATCCAGCGCAAAGATTGCGCGCATCAATTCCGTACGACCTGCACCAACCAAACCGGAGAAACCAAGAATCTCGCCTTTACGAAGCTGGAATGAACAATGCTTCAGCTTATCATTCGTAAAGTTGCGAACATCCAGAACAACTTCGCCACCGACAGCACGTTCGCCGGCATACACCTCGCCAATCGAACGACCAACCATCATCTCAATGATATCCGGCTCCGTCAGATCCTTAACGTCACAAGTAGCCACGTAGCCACCGTCACGCAGAACCGTAATGCGGTCGCCAATCTCGAAGGTCTCGTTCATACGATGCGAGATATAAATAATACCGACATTCTTTGCCTTCAAGTCGCTGACGATCTTGAACAGCTCACGGATTTCCTTTTCCGTCAAAGACGACGTCGGCTCGTCCATGATAACAACCTTTGCATTACGAGAGACAGCTGCCGCGATTTCAACCATCTGCTGCTGCGCAATGCTCAAAGCGTCTACGCGTTCATGTGCGTCAAGGTCCATCTCCATGTCGTCCAGAACCTTCTGCGCATCCGCATAGAGCTTTTTATAATTGACAAAGCCCAAAGCATTGGAAGGTTCTTCGCCGCGGTAGATATTCTCCGCAATCGTCATGTTGGTGCACATTGACAATTCCTGGTGAATCATCGCAACGCCAAGCGCTTTTGCCTCCAAAGGAGAATGGATCTCCACGCGCTCACCGTCAAGATAAATCTCACCGGTGTCCGCTTCATAAAGACCGTCAAGGATCTTCATCAGCGTCGACTTTCCTGAGCACATGTACTTCGCCCTTTCGGACCTCAAAAGTCACGTTGTCAAGTGCGTGAACGCCACCAAACCGCTTGTCAATGTTAGCCATTCTCAATACGGTTTCATTTGACATCACTTTACCCCCATAAACAGAATTGTGCTGCAATCCAGGCGTGCAAAAGCATCTCGCGGCATCACAGAATCATATATCATCTGCGCACATTCAACACGCACCGGATCAGCTCGCTATCGAAGCCCTCATAACGAAAGAAGGCTCTAAGCCATATTTAAAAAAACGGCGCCGGTCCAAACGAACCAAGGGAGCAATGATTTCCCCCTTTCGCTCCGCAAATTTATCATACCGTATTCTATAATATAGTGCGCTTTTTGTCAATATCCATTTTCCTATGTATTCGCGCTGAAACCGGCATTCTTTCGACAAAATTTGTATAAAGATATCCCAATACCCATCTGTGCTTTGGCATTGCTTTATATAAATGCATGATGGATATTGGGACTGACATGCTGCCGATTCAAATTGGTTCTGCGCAATTACTCTCCGATGTAGCTAAAGTCTCTGTAATCCGTACAGTTGGTCCTATCAATATACGAAGTGGAAATTTCAAGGAAACGTTCTTCGTCCGACAATTCAATCCCCACCAACGTCTGGTACGCAATTGCCAAACCGCGTGCAGCCATCATGCCGGGATACTGCAAAGAAGTGCCCGTCTGAATCCCCTGCTCAATGTAATCCAGTGACTCGTTAGAACCATCGACACCATAAACGAAGCAATCCTCGCTGTCATAACCTGCAGACGCCAATGCATTTGCACATCCCTGCGCGGAAGGATCGTTCAACGCCATAACAGCATCCAATCCGCCGTTTCCAACATCAAAGCGCTGCATGATATTCTCCATGAATGCAAGGCCGAAATCTACCTGGCCCTTGCCAACCTCTCGATACACAACTTCAATATCGCCGGCATCAACATAATCTGCAATCGCCGCCTCAAAACCGGCAATACGATCCTTGGGGCCCAACGACTGCGAATTCTCATAGATTGCCACCGTTCCCTGAATCTCGCCCTTTTTCTCCTCAAGGTCACGCAGAAAGGCCTCACCGCACATATAACCCGCGCTGAAATTATCCGTGCTTACGCTGCCGTTGATATACTGAACACCCTCATCCATAATCGGCGTATCCAGTACGACGACAATTGCTCCGCTTTCATGAATTGCCTGTACAGGCGCCACATCTGTAGAGTTCATCGGCGTAATCAACACGATATCAAAGCCACTGCTGGCAACATCCTCTGCGATTGTAAGCATTTTTGCTACATCATTATCACACTGCAGCGTCGTGGCAATATCGTCCTGACGCACATATTCTTCCATACCCTCTTCCATTGCAACATAGAAGGGATTAGTCAGCGTTTTAACGATCAAAGCAACTTTAACACCTGTTTCCAATTCAAGCCCTTCGATGACTTCATGTGCGTCATAGGTTGCGTTTTCTCCCTCAACCGTGGTTTCCTCAACGGTATTCTGGATTTCATCCGCATTTCCGTTCACATTCTGATTTTGTGTCGTTGCACATGCTGTCAACATACTTGCGCCAGCAAAGCCGCAATCAAGCACAGATAAACTTTCTTATGCATGGAATAAAGCACCTTTCATACTTCAAAGATTAAAAAGAGAAATAAAAAATCCCGGCAACAGGGAGAATTGCCGGGATTGTTTCTACGTTAGACTAACGCCTCAACGTCTCGAAAAACAATCAGATCTGATTATTCACCGATGTAGCTGAAGTCTCTGTAGTCCTTGCAGTTGGTCTCGTCGATGTAAGACGTGGAGATCTCAAGGAACTTCTCCTCGTCAGACAGCTCAACGCCAGCCAACGTCTGATATGCGATCGCAAGACCACGAGCAGCCATCATGCCGGGATACTGCAGAGAGGTACCGGTCTGGATGCCCTGCTCGATGTAGTCCAGAGACTCGTTGGAGCCGTCAACACCATAGACGAAGCACTGTTCCTTGTCATAGCCAGCAGAAGCCAGCGCGTTTGCGCAACCCTGTGCAGAGGGGTCGTTCATAGACATAACGCCGTCAAGACCGCCGTTGGTCACGTCGAAGCGCTGCATAATCGTCTCCATGAAGGTCAGACCGGTATCAACCTGGCCCTTACCAACCTCACGATACACAACCTCGATCGCACCGGACTCAACATACTCAGCGATAGCAGCCTCGAAGCCGTCGATACGAGCCTTGGTAACAAGACCCTGCGGGTTCTCATAGATCGCGCAGGTACCCTTGATCTCGCCGTACTTCTCCTCAAGGTCCTTCAGGAAAGCCTCGCCGCACATATAACCAGCGCTGTAGTTGTCCGTGCAAACGGTACCGGTGACATACTGCAGCCCCTCGTCGATGACGGTGGTGTCAAGCAGAACGACC
>JAHZHV010000197.1:0-1318 GCA_019420085.1 Christensenella sp. | reverse complement strand
GCAGCCTGGATGGGCGCGATATCGGAGGAGTTGATGGGCGTCATCAGAATGATGTCATAACCGCCGTTAGCAGCATCCTCTGCAACCGTCAGCATCTTAGCAGCTTCGTTGTCGCACTGAAGCGTAACATAGGTATCGCCCTCACGGGTGTATTCCTTCACGCCCTCTTCCATCGCAACAAAGAAGGGGTTCGTCAGGGTCTTGACGACGAAAGCGATTTTCACGCCTTCTTCAAGATCCAGAGCGTCGATAATCTCGTGCGCATCATAGGTGTCAGCCTCACCCTCGATGATCGTCTCCTCAAGAGTGTTCTCACCCTGATTCGCAGCATTCTGCTCCTGCAGAGAACCGCCCTCTTCTTCGGTCGCAGCGTTGTTGGCGCAGCCAACGAAAGCCATGCTAAGCATTGCAACGACAATAAGAAGCGCAAACAGTTTCTTAGTCATACTACGTAATTACCTCCTATTGATTTGTGTGGGTACACATTGTCCTACTGCACGCACAAACAGACTGCGACAGGCGCCGAAAAAAACGGCTCTTTTGTTGATTCCTCCCCAAATCATCAAAATACAAGTACGCAGGCAATTCATACACGTGCCTCTTTCGGATAGCAAAAGTATACTGAATCCGACCGTTCCTGTCAACTTCTTTTTCCCCGCATTTTCTTCTCATTTGTCGCGATATATTGCATAAATGTTTCAGTTTCTTTTCGTTTTTGCGTTGTTAAGATCGTTTACAGCTCTTAATTTCTCCTTTATTTATCGTATTTTCATGCGAACAGCCTATACATCATGTTCGGTTTGCTGTATAGTAAAAATGTAATATTTGCAGTTGCGTATAACACGCGATGCAGGCAATTGAAATCAAAAAAGGAGACAAATCAATGGACAAACGAATTATCATGGGCGCAGATCCCGCCGGATTCCGTTTAAAAGAAGCGGTTAAAGCGCATCTGATCGAAGAAGGTTACGACATTACCGACGTGGGAACGCTTTCCCCTGATGCGCCGGTAGAGTATCATAAAGTTGGCTATGCCGTTGGCAAGGCGGTTTCGGAGAAAGAGTTCTCACGCGGACTGCTATTTTGTGGCTCAGGCATGGGTGTACATATTGTCGCCGGCAAGTTCCCCGGTGTCTATTGTGCAGTCTGTGAAAGCCCGTGGCCCGTTAACCGCTGCCGCGCCATCAACAACTGTAATGTACTTGCTATGGGCGGCTTCTTTATCACGGATCGTTATGGCATCATGATGGCGGACGCATTCCTCAATACGCCGTTCCTGGAAGGCTTTGATGCCAAAGACACCGCTTTTCTCAGCCGC
>JAHZHV010000196.1:291-3302 GCA_019420085.1 Christensenella sp. | reverse complement strand
GCTAAGGCAATCGGCCTGGTCATCCCCGAGCTCAACGGCAAGCTGATCGGCTCCGCGCAGCGCGTGCCTGTGTGCACCGGCTCCACGACGATCCTTGTTGCCGTCGTCAAGGGCAAGGATATCACCAAGGAAGGCATCAACGCCGCGATGAAGGCTGCTTCCTCCGCTTCCTTCGGTTACACCGAGGAGCCCCTGGTCTCCAGCGACGTCATCGGCATCACCTACGGCTCTTTGTTCGATGCCACGCAGACCATGGTCACCAAGATCGACGAGGATACCTATCAGGTTCAGGTCGTGTCCTGGTACGACAACGAGAATTCTTACACCTCTCAGATGGTCCGCACGATCAAGTACTTCGCAGAGCTTGGCTAAGTTCTCACATCTGCAAAGCTTTGTAAGCTGATCAAAGGGGAACGTATTTCCTTTTCGGGGTTGTGCGTTCCCCTTTTTTATCTGTATTTGTTCATCAAAAAAAGGCCGCCGGCGCTGCAAACCGGCGGCCTTTTTTGGGGGAAATACCATCCAACTTGTTTTTCGGGGGGTATCAACAAAAGGGAGTTTTCTTCGCATTGGCTTTGCGAAGCGGAAACATGTTCAAAACGGCTGCAGTTGTCTTGTGCAACATACAGCGCAACGCAAGGAGGTTTCCACATCGGCCGTGGCGGCAGCAAAATGCGAGGGGACATTCGCCGCCGTCACCCTTGTACGCAAAAACGTGTCTGCTTCCTTTCGTCAGCTTGATCCACAGCAACAGACCGTTTACGCGCAAAGTGTCGGATGGTAAAATCCGATGCAGAATTGTTAGCTTTAACTAACAACTGTATATTAGTCGATACAAACAATTCTGTCAACCCCCTTTTTCGCGTGATTGCTTTTTTTTTTCAAAAATGCTACGATAATATCACTTGAATTCCTTATAAGAAACGGAGTTGTGATCTTTTGCGCGAATCCGCTGAAAACTATCTTGAATCCATTCTCATTCTTTCCAAACGTCAGGATGTCGTCCGGGCAACGGATATCTGTGCATATTTTCAGTATTCCAGGCCCACGGTTTCTATTGTATTGAAGCAATTTCGACAGCAGGGGCTGATCGACGTGGATGCAAACAATCATATTACACTGACACAAGCGGGACTTGCCGTGGCACAGGCAACCTATGAACGCCACACGGTTTTATCCCAGATGCTGATGTCGCTTGGCGTCAGTGCCAAAACAGCCGCCGAAGATGCCTGTAAAATCGAACACGACATCAGCGAGGAGACCTTTGCCTGCATCAAACGTCATATGAAGCAGCATCTGGAGCAGGGCAATCCCGCGGAAACTTAAACACTCCTATATATCCAGATACAGCAAGCGCGCCGGAAACCAGGCTGTTTCCGACGCGCTTTTTTTGTATCACGCCATTTTGCTCTTCTTTCAGCAATAGACCGCAAGTTTCTCCCTGAGATACCGAATCGACCGCTCCATAGCATCCGTCCCCCGCACGGGACGCAGCACCGCGATACCGCAAAACCCAAGTGCAGATAACCGCTGCACATACCCGTCCAGATCGTTTATGCCATCACCCAGCGGGACAGGACATCCATTTTCATCCGCGTCACAGAAAAACGCAACATCCGGCCGTCCCATGTGCATGAGTGCCTCGAACATCGCATTCCTGCGCTGCATAAAATCTGGAATGTGAGCAAATGCCGCCGGATCGAATACACGTCCACCGCTGTGCGCATGAATATCAAATGGTTCCGCACCAAGACGTGCAATTTCACGCAGCGCATCTTCCCGCGCAAACGGCATAGCCTGCAAATCGATTGCAATCACAACTGTTTGGAACGTCACCGCAGATTCTCCGGATTTAAACCATGCAGTGATTCGGGAATAAAGCGCCCGTCCTTTCGAATCAATTCGTCATCAAAATACAGTGCGCCGCCGCCATATTCGGGCGTATGAATCTGCACCAGATCCCAATGAATCGCGGAGCGATTTCCATTGTCCGCATCCTCATAGGCGTTGCCCGGCGTAAAGTGAATGGAACCGGAAATTTTCTCGTCAAAGAGAATGTCCCGCATGGGTTTGGTGATAAAGGGATTGACGCCGATGGCAAACTCGCCGATGTAGCGCGCACCCGCATCCGTATCCAGCAGCGCGTTAATCCGCTCGGTGTCATTGGCTGTCGCTTCTACAATTTTGCCGTTTTCAAAGCGCAGGCGAACATTCTCATAGCAGAAGCCTCCTTCGATGCTCGGCGTATTATAGGTAATGACGCCATTGACGGATTCGCGAAGCGGCGCTGTGTAGATTTCACCGTCGGGGATATTGCGCTGCCCATCGCACTTGATGGCCGGCATACCCGCAATGCGGAAGGAAATGTCGGTATCGCGCGCAACGATGCGCACATGATCCGTACGCTGCATACGATCAACCAGCGCATCCATCGCACGCGACATCGCCGCATAATCCATGCAGCAAACGTCAAAGTAAAAGTCTTCCATTGCCTCGGTCGACATGCCCGCAAGCTGTGCAAAGGCGGGCGTCGGCCAGCGCAGCACAACCCACTTGGTATGCGGTACACGAATTTCACCGTGCACACGCTTCCAGTACAGCTTGTTGTACAGTTCCTGTTTTTGGGGTGGGACATCCGAAAGCTCAGAGGCATTGTCTCCGCCGCGAAGTCCAATATAACACTGCATCTGGCGCATCAGTGCAGCGTCGGCCTGTGCGCAGATATGCAGCTGTTCATCGTCTGCGCCGCATTGCCATGCGCGGTTTACCGCCGCGCTGCGCAGCCAGACAAAGGGACGGCCGCCTGCCTGCACCACCTGACGTACCAGCTCCGTCACCATCGGCGTATCCACGCCCGTGGCTTCAATCAGCACGTTCTCCCCCGCCTCCACAGCGCAGGAGTACTGCACAAGATTCTGTGCAAGACGGGTCATTCTCGGATCAATCATCCTGTTTTTCCTTCTTTCTTCTTTTCTGCGACTGTACCTTATTATTTTGCGCAGCGCAGTACT
>JAHZHV010000196.1:0-281 GCA_019420085.1 Christensenella sp. | reverse complement strand
CAAGCATTGCCTGACATTCCAGTCGATGCAGCGCAACCGAGATGGCTTTTTCCAGGACATCATGCGCACCGCTTTTGTCCGTCGCCGCAGCCGCCGCCGCCAGCAGCGTGCGCTGATGCGTGACAAAAGACTCGTAACAAGCACGTTTGTCTTCCCCCATGATGACAAACAATTTCTTGATCTCATCCATCGACATCGTACGCTTCAATTCTGTAATCATCAGAAGCGTTGCCAAATGCTCCCGATAATATTTTTTCCCCCGAGGACGCGGCAATAATTCC
>JAHZHV010000195.1:661-3010 GCA_019420085.1 Christensenella sp. | reverse complement strand
TATTTGTGCAGGATAACAAAGCGCATGTGCGCGGCACCTGCTTCAACTGCGGACATTGCGTCGCCGTCTGTCCCAAAGACGCATGCAGCATAGACGACTACCCAACAGATGGCATCGTATCATGCGCCGCTCCCCTTTCACCGGATGCGCTTTTGACCGCAATTCGCTCACGCCGCAGCATTCGGCAATATCAGGATAAGCCAATTGCACGCGACGTTCTTGCGCAGATTCTGGAAGCAGGACGCTTCAGCGCAACAGGCAGCAATGCGCAGGGTGTATCGTATATCGTCCTCAGCGACGAACTCGAAGCCTTCAAGCCGCTGATCTGGGAAGGACTGAATCAAGTCGCATCAGACATGATTGCACGCGGTGAGCCGGGGCTTTATGCTTACCGCTGGCAGAACATGTATCTTGCGCATCGCGCAGATCCGTCCAATCGTCGCGACGATCTGTTCTTTGAAGCACCGGTCGTGCTCATCCTGTCCGGGCCGCTTACAGATTGTGCATTGGCTGCGTCCAATATCGAATTGATGGCGCAGGCCTATGGTATCGGCGCACTTTACAGCGGGTTTATTCGCCGCGGCATCGCCAACAACCCGGAGGCAATGCAAAAGCTCGGCCTTTCTCAGGAGCCTTCCCTTTGCATGCTGCTGGGATATCCAAACGTTACCTATCTTCGTACTGTGCCGCGAAAAAAAGTGCAGGTACAGTGGCGATAAATGCAGTTTTCAAAACAAGATCACAAAGCGCCGCGTATTCATATACGCGGCGCTTTTGGCATTTTTACAGCACTTTATACAATTCGCGCGCCTGCACGCAAAAGCCGTCTGAGATTGCGCTGGGAATGCTCTGTCTGTCTTGCAAACATCGTCAGCAGACGGGTTTGCTCTGCCTGTGAAAAATATCCTTTCTCCAGGAAAAAGCACAAGTCCAACTCAAGCAGCATCCAACACCATAAAATACACAGACGAATTCTGGAAGCCGCATCCGCATCCTCTGCCGCTTCCAAAAGATAGCGGTCAATTGCATAGACCAAAAGATTTTCAAGATCGGACCAGATTTGAGGATATGCCTGAACCAGTGCCTGCATCTGCTGACAATACAAATCGGAAATATCATGCTTTTTTGGCTTGCGCATCCATTGTGCGGCATCGGGATTGTTCGTTTCAAGATGTGCCATGCAGCCAACGAGCCGTTTGCGCCGCACCGCTTCCTCTATTTTGCGCGGCTGTATATCTGCAATACGCAGCATACGCACAACCCGTTGGCGAAGAGAGCCCTGCGTATTGCGCAGGCAATCAATACAGTCACGCCGCAGCGCAAGCAGCATTGCAAACGTTGCAGCATCAATCGTATTACATTCCACCGGTTCCTGTGCATCACGCGTACAAAATGAAAACCCATCCGTATGCCGCAATGTCAAGTATGCCGCCTGGGGACAGGATACCGACAAACTGATTTGCCGGTAAGCGCCGTATGTCTGAATCTTTCTTGGATAGGTCCTGCACACCTGTGAAACGTTTGCCTGCGAGGAATCCACAGCGATCAGTTCACAAAGGCCGTCCTCCCGTAAAAACGGGCATCTGCCATGCTTATTGCGAAAACATCCACGATGAAGTGCATGCCGTGCGCGCACACCAAGTTCTCCCGGCATCGTTTTGTAGCGCATCTGTGTCTGCGAATCAATGGGAATCTTCCAGTTTGCGCAGCAGGTATCGGGGCACGCATCTGCCAGACAGAAAAACGCATCATAAAAGTCAGCGGTTTCGATTTTCATTTGTCATATACTCCCACTGCAAGACAAAAGCCTCTCAACGAGGCTCTTGTCTTATTTCAAATTTCACGATTCCACAATAGACAGTGAAATCAGCTGCAATCCGAATCGTCCGCCTTCCGCACTGCGCAAAACTGCCGTACCCGTTCCGCTCTTCACCATTGCAGAACCGCCTTCTTCCTGCACATAGGCATATACATCAAACTGTACGCGGACACTGGCGTCCGTTTCACTTTGACTGATATCTGTCGAAACAGCAATACGGGAACCGTTCTGATCCCACTGCGGCAGCACATAATACGTTCCATCCGCATAGACGGCGCTGGCATAATTATTCGATGCCGGAATCGATGCCGCCATGTATTGCGCCACAATTTCATCGGCCTGCACCTGCGTGAAACGATAGCATCCCTCGCTCTGCATCTGCGTCCATAATTGCACATTGGCCGCAGATGCAGCAGCCTCCTGCGGCAGCGCTTGCGGTTCCTGCTGAAACTGCGGATACTCCTGTACGCGGGCATATGCACAGGCAAGTGCAAATCGCAGCAAATCCTCTCCCGATGCGCTGCCTTCCT
>JAHZHV010000195.1:0-651 GCA_019420085.1 Christensenella sp. | reverse complement strand
GATACAGGCCATAGGCAACAACTTCATTGACAAAGTTCTGTGCCTGCGTCTGCAGCGATTCCTCCTGCACCTGTGCTGTCGGTTCCGCTTCCTGCGCCGCAGGCGATTGCATCATAACTGTCTGATCAACAACTTCCACGCTGTTTTCCACCGTCACTTTCCCGGTGAACAGCTCTTTTAAAGCAGAGAAATTTCCACCTGCCGCAATAACCCCGATCACAGCGGCCATTAAAATCGCAAACAACAACAGCGCAAGCAGTACCGGTCTTGCAAAATTCTTTCTTCCTGCGGACAGCAGTTTTTCTTTTCCGGTGTCTACATCCTGCCGATACCAGCTGCTTCCCGCATTACGCGCCCGTGCAGCGCGGCGGGAAAAACCGCGTATCTTTCCATGTCTTGGCGCATGCTCCGGCAGGTCATCGCATTTGCGAACACACAGCACCATCACTGTAATATTATCACGTCCGCCTTCTTCCAAAGCTCTGTTGATCAGATTTTTGGTTGCCGTCGTTGCAGTTCGTGATCCAAGCAGCGTCTGTGCAATTTGTGCATCATCGAGCATATCCGTCAAACCATCGCTGCACAAAAGCAATCTGTCTCCCGCCTGCGGTGTATATTCCACATAGGTCGGCGTGATCAAAAGATCTGTAT
>JAHZHV010000194.1 GCA_019420085.1 Christensenella sp. | reverse complement strand
ATCATCTGGTCGCCGGTGTAGGCGTGCACGGTGGTCATGATGCCGCTCTGGATGGGCGCATAGTCATTCAGAGCCTTGGCCATGGGCGCCAGGCAGTTGGTGGTGCAGGACGCAGCGGAGATGATGGTGTCTTCCTTGGTCAGGGTGTTCTCGTTGACGCTGAACACGACGGTGGGAAGATCGTTGCCGGCGGGAGCGGAGATAACGACCTTCTTGGCACCAGCCTGGATATGTGCGGCAGCCTTGGCCTTGGAGGTGTAGAAGCCGGTGCACTCAAGCACGACGTCAACGCCCAGATCGCCCCAGGGCAGATCAGCAGCATTCTTTTCCTCATAAATCTTAATGGTCTTGCCGTCAACGGTGATGGTACGATCCTCATCGTTGGCGGAGACGGTGTCAGCCAGCGCGTAGCGACCCTGTGCAGAGTCATACTTGAGCAGATGTGCAAGCATGGTGGGGCTGGTCAGATCGTTGATCGCGACGACTTCATAACCCTCAGCGCCGAACATCTGACGGAAAGCGAGACGGCCGATACGGCCAAAACCGTTGATGGCAACTTTAACAGACATTGTGGAACCTCCTGTATTCTTGGTTGGACTTTTTTGCTCCGTATCATATTTTAATCCATTTTTTCTTGATTTACAAGGAAATTTGAGAAAAAATTGTAATCGCACAATGACGGTTGTGCTGCCCGATGAAGCGGATGCGCCGTGCTGTGAAAACAATGTGTATATAATTTCATTGACGTGAATAGAAAAAATACGGAATTTACTGAAAAAACATATATATCACAACAAATTAAGGCGTTGCAAAAAATGATGCAATTTGAAATATTTTCTTCAAACAATGGAAAATAATTAACAAATCAGAAATTGACAAGCGCTTTGGATGGTTGTATACTTGCATCCGTTCAAGGTCAAAGTGCTTTGAAACGAATTTTGGGGAGGAAACGATTATGAAGAGGTTCCGTGTGCTGGCGATTGCCATGGCGCTTGTGCTGTGCATGTCGCTGCTGACGGCCTGCGCCAAAGATGGTGAAACGGCGCAGACGAATGATGGTGCATTCAAAATCGGCGGCATTGGTCCGCTGACCGGCGGTGCTGCCGTGTATGGCCAGGCGGTGTATAACGGCGCGCAGATCGCTGTGGACGAGATTAATGCTCTGGGCGGCGATATTCAATTTGAATTGCGCTTTGAAGATGATGAGCATGATGCTGAAAAGTCCGTCAATGCATACAACACGCTGAAGGACTGGGGCATGCAGATGCTGATCGGTTCTGTAACGACGACGCCGTGTGTTGCAGTAGCAGCTGAAAGCTATGCGGATCGTATTTTCGAGCTGACGCCCTCGGCATCTTCGACGGATGTCATTGACGGCAAGGACAACGTCTTCCAGGTCTGCTTTACGGACCCCAACCAGGGGACCGCTTCTGCGCAGTATATTGCGGAAAATGAACTGGCTGAGAAAATTGCCGTGATTTACCGCAATGATGATGCATATTCTACCGGCATCTACAACACCTTTGTGGAAGAAGCCGAGGTGCAGGGCCTCGACATTGTCAGCGCCACGACGTTTACGGCTGAGACGGCAAACGATTTCAGCGTACAGCTCAATGAGGCAAAAAAGGCCGGTGCGGAGCTTGTATTCCTGCCTATTTACTGCGAGCCTGCTTCGCTGATTCTGTCTCAGGCTGATACGATGGGCTATGATCCGATCTTCTTTGGCGTCGATGGCATGGACGGCATCCTGACGCTGGAAGGCTTTGATCCGGAACTGGCCGAAGGCGTTATGCTGCTTACCCCCTTCTCTGCGGATGCAGAAGATGAGCTGACGGCAAACTTCGTGCAGAAGTATACCGAACTGTACGATGAGACGCCGAACCAGTTTGCGGCGGATGCGTACGATGCAGTTTACATTCTCTATGCTGCCATTGAGCAGGCCGGTGTAACTGCCGATATGTCCACGGAGGATATTTGCGAGGCGCTGATTCCTGCGATGACGCAGATCAGTGTCGATGGCCTGACGGGTCAGGGCATGACCTGGAGCGAAACGGGCGAGGTTTCCAAGGCGCCCATGGCTGTCATCATTGAAAACGGCGTATATGTCGGCGCCGAAAAGTAAAGCCATTTGAAAAGGGAAGGAAAGCCGCCGAAAAAATCGGCGGCTTTCCTTGTTTTTCGTGGAACCGGAAAGACAAATCCCCTTGAATCGCTTGTATTTGACGTGGTTTTATCATAATATAGAGGCGGACGTTTTAAAGGTAGAAAACGTCTGTATCGTGGGACTTGAGAAGGAGTAGGACTTATGACATTTCTGACATATCTGGTCAGCGGCATCAGTCTGGGAAGCGTCTATGCCATCATTGCGCTTGGGTATACGATGGTTTACGGCATTGCAAAGATGCTGAACTTTGCACACGGCGACGTAATTATGGTCGGCGCGTACATTTCTTATTGTGCAATGGTGTATTTGGGCATGTCACCGGTACTGTCGGTACTGGCGGCCATGCTGGTATGCACGCTTCTTGGCATTGTCATTGAGCGGCTTGCGTACAAGCCTCTGCGCAGCGCGGCGTCGCTTGCGGTTTTGATTACGGCAATCGGTGTCAGTTATTTTCTGCAAAATGCGGCGTTGCTGATTTGGGGATCGGCAACAAAAGTTTTTCCCTCCGTGGTGACATTTGAGGGATTGAGCCTGTTTGACGGACAACTTCGCATCAGCGGTGAAGCAATTGTGACAATCGTAAGCTGCATTGTCATTATGCTTGCACTGACGATGTTCATCCGTATGACCAAGATGGGCAAAGCCATGCGTGCTGTCTCTGAGGACAAAGGTGCAGCACAGCTGATGGGAATTAATGTCAACGCGACCATTTCGGTGACGTTTGCCATCGGTTCGGCACTGGCGGCCATTGCGGGTGTGCTTCTTTGCTCAAGTTACCCCAATCTGATGCCGACGACTGGGTCACTTCCCGGTATCAAGGCATTTACCGCGGCGGTATTCGGTGGTATCGGTTCCATTCCCGGTGCGATGCTGGGTGGAATTTTGCTTGGGCTGATTGAAATTTTTGCCAAAGCCTATATTTCCACGCAGCTTTCGGATGCCATTGTATTTGCCGTATTGATCCTTGTGCTGCTGATTAAGCCCGCCGGACTTTTGGGCAAGCAGATTCGTGAGAAGGTCTGAGGCGAAAGGGCGTGATGAACATGAAGAACAAACAGATCAAGCAGTCGCTCGAAAAACTTTGGAAATACATGCGCACGGATGGGCTTTCGTATCTGATTGTCATTGCTGCATTTGTTGTGATGCAGCTTCTGCGCTCCGTCGGTGCGGTTTCCAGTGCCGTGCAGGGACAGCTGGTTCCCATCTGCGCCTACATTGTCATGGCCGTGTCGCTGAATTTGACAGTTGGCGTGCTGGGTGAATTGTCTCTTGGCCACGCAAGTTTTATGAGCGTCGGCGCGTTCTCCGGCGTGATTGCAGCAATTGCGCTGCAGGATGTGATTCCTATGGGCGGGGTGCGTCTTGCTGTGGCGATGGTCATTGGCGCGATCCTGGCGGCCGTGTTCGGTGTGATTGTCGGCGTGCCGGTTCTGCGGCTGCGCGGTGACTATCTTGCCATTGTGACGCTCGCCTTTGGTGAGATTATTAAGAATATCATCAACTGTCTATATGTCGGCATCGATGCAAACGGTCTGCATTTGAGCGTAACCAGCGCCGAGGCATTGGGTATGCAGGATGGTACGGTTATTTTGAACGGACCCATGGGTGCGGTCGGTATTACAAAACTGTCCACGTTCCTTGCGGGCTTTATATTGGTAATGCTGTGCCTCGTGATTGTGCTCAATTTCATTCGCAGCCGTGCGGGGCGCGCTGTGATGGCGATTCGCGATAATGTCATTGCGGCAGAGTCTGTCGGTATTTCGGTGACGCGCTACAAGCTCCTTGCGTTTGTGACATCCGCTGCGCTGGCAGGCGCTGCCGGCGCGCTGTACGCAATGAATTATTCGACCGTTGTGGCGACGAAGTTTAATTTCAATACATCCATTCTGGTTTTGGTATTTGTCGTTTTGGGCGGCCTTGGCAATATTCGTGGTTCGATTATTGCTGCGGCGGTGCTGACGATCCTGCCTGAAATGCTGCGTGAGTTTGCGGACTATCGCATGCTGGTATATGCTGTGGTGCTGATTGCCGTGATGCTGGCAACCAATGCCGAGGGTGCCAAACGTTTCTGGGCACGTCTGCGGCCGGCAGTTGAGGAATTGCTGGTGCGTATGCATATGAAAAAGGCAAATACGGCAAAGGGGGAATAAACGATGAGTAAGATGGTTCCCGTTCCCACGCATGCGATTATTCCCGAACGCGATCTTGGCAAGATCCCCGTTTTGGAGACGCGGCATCTTGGCATTGAATTCGGCGGCCTTACCGCGGTTGCGGATTTTGACATGACCATTGGCCGCACGGAAATCGCGGGCCTGATCGGTCCCAATGGTGCGGGGAAAACGACGGTCTTTAACCTGATTACAAAAGTGTATCAGCCCACGCATGGTACGATTCTGCTCAACGGTCACGATACCTTCGGCATGAATACCATGCAGGTCAATCGTGAGGGCATTGCACGGACATTCCAGAATATTCGCCTGTTTCAGCGCCTGAGTGTAGAGGATAATGTGAAAGTCGGACTGCACAACCAGACGCAGTATTCGGTTGCATCGGGCATTTTGCGCCTTCCTTCCTATTGGCGCAAGGAGCGTCAGGCGCATGAACGCGCAATGGAGCTTTTGTCGCTGTTTGACATGCAGGATCTGGCCAATGTGACGGCAGGGGCACTGCCCTATGGCGCGCAGCGGCGGCTGGAGATTGTTCGGGCGCTGGCGACGAATCCCTCACTGCTGCTTCTGGACGAACCGGCCGCAGGCATGAATCCTTCGGAAACGGCGGAGCTGATGGAGAACATCCGAAAGATCCGCGATACGTTTGGAATTGCCATCATGTTGATTGAACATGATATGTCCCTTGTCATGGGTATTTGCGAGGGCATTGTCGTGCTCAATTACGGACGCATTATTGCAAAGGGAACGCCGCAGCAGATTCAGAATGATCCGGTTGTCATTGAGGCGTACCTTGGCAAGAAGAAGGAGGTCTGAGACACAAGATGCTGCAGGTAGAGCATATCAACGTCTATTACGGCAATATTCATGCCGTCAAGGATGTGTCTTTTCAGGTCAATGACGGTGAAATTGTTACGCTGATCGGCGCAAACGGCGCGGGCAAAACGACGATTTTGCAGACGGTTTCGGGGCTGCTTCGCTCCCGCACGGGCAATGTCATGTTTGATGGGGCGAATATATCGCATATGCCGGCGCATAAGATTGTTTCTCAGGGCCTTGCACAGGTGCCGGAGGGCCGGCGCGTGTTTTTGCAGATGAGCGTGGAAGAAAATTTGCAGATGGGCGCTTATACGCGTGCCAATGCAGAAATTGCACAGTCCATCGAGTATGTCTATGAACAGTTTCCGCGCCTGAAGGAGCGCCGCCGCCAGGTGGCGGGCACGCTTTCCGGCGGAGAGCAGCAGATGCTTGCCATGGGACGCGCGCTGATGAGCAAGCCGCGACTCTTGATGCTGGATGAACCGTCCATGGGGCTTGCGCCGATTCTGGTGGAGCAGATTTTTGAAATTATCCGCAATCTGCATAAGGATGGTACGACAATTCTGCTGGTAGAGCAGAACGCGCAGATGGCATTGTCCGTTGCCGACAGGGGCTATGTGCTGGAAACCGGTGCGATTGTTACAACCGGAACCGGTGCTGCGCTTCTTGAAAATGATGCAGTACGGCGTGCTTATCTTGGCGGCTAACTTTGAAAATACGCAATGCAGCGGGGCTGAAAACACATTGTTTTCGGCCCTGTTTCTATTTGAAAATTGCGGGATTGTGTTTCAACAAAATGCATGACAAATATGCAAATCATGCTAAAATGCTTGCAAAACAATGTGGAACATGGTACAGTAACGGCGTTGTGTTGTGTACAACAAAATATTGGTAGTGGAGAGGTATAATGCGCATGAAGAAGTTTTGTTCGGTTGCGCTGGTACTCGTGCTTGCGTTGTCTCTGGTGCTCAGTGGCTGCGGTAAGAAGAATACCAACGTCATCAAGATCGGTGTGTTTGAACCGGCTTCCGGTGATAACGGAGCAGGGGGAAAACAGGAAGTGCTGGGTATCCGCTATGCAAATTCACTGGTTCCTACGGTAGAAATTGATGGCCAGACGTATGAAATCCAGCTGGTGGAAGTCGACAACCAGTCCAATACGACGACCGCGGTTACCGCTGCACAGAAGCTGGTGTCCGATAAGGTTTCTGTCGTTTTGGGTTCCTACGGTTCCGGCGTGTCCATTGCGGCGGGCGAGATTTTCTCCGAAGCGGGGATTCCTGCGATCGGATGTTCGTGCACAAATCCGCAGGTTACGGAGGGCAATCCCTATTATTTCCGCGTTTGCTATATTGACCCCTTCCAGGGAACGGTCATGGCAAACTTTGCAAGCGATGAAATCGGCGCAAAGAAAGCTTATGTGCTGACACAGCTTGGCGATGATTACTCTGCGGGACTTGGCAATTATTTTGCAGAAGCGTTTGAGGCGCTTGGCGGTGAGGTTGTTACTGCGGACTTCCCGGAAGGCACGAGCGATTTCACTGCGTATCTGACGGCTGCCAAGAATGAGGGTGCGGATGTAATGTTCTGCCCCACGTCCACCACGGTCGCCTCCTACATTATCACGCAGGCTGTTTCCGAAGGTGTTACATTCCCGCTGATGGCAGGGGATACCTGGGAGAACTCGGCGATCATCAATGCTGCTGTGGGAACGGACATTGAAGTGTATCTGTCTACGTTCTTTGATGAGAATGATACCTCTTCTACGGTTGCATCCGAGTTTGTGGAAGGATTTAAAGAATACCTCAATTCCGATGCACAGAACCTGACCAATAATGGCGATAACGATATCGTCGCTGCTGTTTCCGCGCTGGGCTACGATGCTTATATGGTTGCAATCGAAGCAATCAAGGCGGCAGGCAGTGCGGATCCGGAGGCGATCAAAGAAGCGCTCAGCGGCGTTTCCTATGAGGGTGTTACGGGTTCCGTTACGTTTGATGAAAACGGTGATGCGCAAAAGGACATGGCGTATATCAAGACCGTTGATACTGCGGGCGAGGGTGCGTTCAGCTTCATCAAGACCCAGTCTGTAGCGGATATCGATTAATCGCTGTCCTGCAAAGTGTGAATGACGCGCGCGGCTGGGGGTACTTCTCCCTTGCCGCGCTTTTTTGCCGCAGAAAACAGTTGTTTTGGCGGTTCTGGCAAAAGTGGAGGCTGTTTTTATGGACTTTATCATCCAAAATCTGCCCTATCTTCTTACGGGTATTTCCGTCGGCGGACAGTATGCTTTGATTGCCATTGGTTATACGATGGTATATGGCATCTTGCGTCTGATTAATTTTGCGCATGGCGATCTTTTTATGGTTGCGGGCTTTATTATGATTTATGCGTCGGCTTCCATGCCGCTTAGCGTCAGCATTCCGCTGGTTATCGTGCTGACAGTGGCGCTTGGTGTGCTGATTGAACGCGTTGCCTATAAACCCCTGCGCACGGCGCCGCGCATGTCAATTATGATCTCTGCAATTGGCGTCTCGTATCTTCTTCAGAATGTGGCATGGTATGTTACGGGCGGACTTGCAAAAATCTATCCTACCATTCCGTGGATCAGTGATACGGTTACAATCGGCGCCGTATCGACGTCGCGCATTACGATTTTGACACCGATTTTGACGGTCGTATTGGTTGCGGCGCTTGTCCTGTTAATCAAATATACCAAAATCGGCATTGCAATGCGCGCGGTTTCCAGAGATTTTGAAACGAGTCAATTGATGGGAATCAACATCAACGGCGTTATTTCCACGACATTTATCATTGGGTCGTTCCTTGCTGCGATCGGTTCGATCCTGTATTTTTCGCGTTATACGACTGTAACACCCACAATTGGAGCCATGCCGGGTTTGAAGGCGTTTGTTGCCGCGGTCTTTGGCGGAATCGGTTCTATTCCCGGTGCGGTTGTCGGTGCATTTGTGATCGGCATTTGCGAGAACATGATTAAGGCTTTGGGCTATACGACGTTCAGCGATGCGTTTACGTTTGCGCTGCTCATTGTGATTCTGATTGTGAAACCAACCGGCCTGTTTGGGCAGAAAGAATCGGAGAAGGTGTAAACGATGCGCAGAAGAACAAAAAACATGGTCAATTTCGGCCTGCTTGCAGGGATGTTTGTTGTACTGTTTGTGCTTGAACAACTGCTGCCGGCTTCGTCAATGCTGATGACAGTATTGAAAAAAGGCGCCATCTATGCTTTGATCGCGGTATCCATGAACCTGGTCAATGGATTTACGGGCCTGTTTTCTCTGGGACAGGCGGGATTTATGCTGCTTGGCGCATATACATATGCGATTTTTACAATTCCGCTGGAAGCGCGTGCCGATGTCTACCAGTATTTTGACGGCGGAATCATTCAATTTACGCTTCCTGTTTTTGCGGCAATTGTGTTAAGCGGTCTGGTGGCGGCGCTGTTCGGCTTTCTGATCGGATTGCCTGTGCTGCGCCTGAAATCCGACTATCTTGCGATTGCGACGCTTGGCTTTGCGGAAATCATTCGTGCGTTTATGCAGTTTGACGGACTCGGGCCTGTGACCAACGGCTCCAACCTGTTGAAAAAATTCCCGACGTTTTCCTCGGTCTTGTTTCCGTTCGCCGTGGCGACAGTCTGCATTGGATTGATTGTCATTTTAATGCATTCTTCCTATGGACGGGCTTTTATGGCTATTCGCGATGATGAGATTGCGGCCGAAGCGATGGGTGTGAATCTTTTCCGCCATAAGCAGACGGCGTTTGTAATCAGTTCTTTTTTCGCGGGCATTGGCGGGGCGCTGCTTGCAATGTATCAGTCGACGGTGCAGGCCAGTGCGTTTAAGGCATCGATGACATATGAAATTCTGCTGATTGTTGTAATCGGCGGCATTGGCTCGATCACGGGCAGCATTCTTTCCTCGTTTTTGTATATTGCCTCCAGCGAATGGTGGCTGCGCTTTTTGGATTCGGAGACGTTTATCGGCGGATTTAAGGTGCCGCTGCTTCGATCCGGATTCCGTATGGTCGTATTCTCGGTGGTCATTATGCTGGTGGTGCTGTTTTACCGGCGCGGCATTATGGGAACGCGCGAATATTCTTTGGATGCGCTTGTCAGCTGGGGACGACGTATGTGGATGCGCCTGCGCCGCAAAGCCAATGAGAAAAAGGAGGTGCAGCGATGAGCAGCGTGCTGAAAATGGAGCATGTTACCATGCAGTTTGGCGGTGTTGTAGCAGTCAATGATTTGTCCGTTGAGGTAAACAGCGGAGAAATCGTTGCCCTGATAGGCCCCAACGGAGCGGGTAAAACGACTGCGTTTAACTGCATCACCGGTGTCTATGAACCCACCAACGGACGCATTGCATTTAACGGCGAGGTTCTTCTTGAAAATCATCCGCGCGGCAAAATGAAGAAATTGTATCAGGGCAGTATGCCAAAGGCATTTACGCATACCGTGCGCAAGACGCCCGATCGCATTACGAAGCTTGGGATTTGCCGTACGTTCCAGAACATTCGTCTGTTTTCTTCCATGAGCGTGCTGGATAATGTGCTTGTTGCATGCCATATGTATATGAAAACAGGCGCGCTTGCAGCGATGATTGGCATCGGTAAGGCACAGGAAAAACAACTGCGCCAGGAGGCGATGCGGCATCTGGAGTTTATGGGACTTGCCGATGTGGCGGATGAATTGGCGTGCAATTTGCCGTACGGAAAGCAGCGGCATGTGGAAATTGCCCGTGCTTTGGCAGCCCGTCCGCAGCTGCTGCTTCTGGATGAGCCTGCCGCGGGGATGAATCCCCAGGAGACCGCCGAGCTGATGACGCTGATTCGCCGCATTCGGGATGAGTATAAGCTTACCGTGTTTATGATTGAACATCATATGGATCTTGTTATGGGGATATCCGATCGGATTTATGTCATCGACTTTGGCAAACAAATCGCACAGGGTACGCCCGCTCAGGTGCAGAATGATCCTGCGGTGATTGCCGCCTATTTGGGGGAGGAGAGCCTATGAGTCTGATCCAAGTCCGCGATGTAAGAGTGCGCTATGGTGGTATCGAGGCACTCAAAGGCGTGTCCTTTGATGTGGAAGAAGGCGGTATTGTTACGCTGATCGGCGCAAATGGCGCAGGTAAATCCACTGCATTGAAGACGATTGCGGGACTGGTAAAGCCGGTTTCGGGAATGATTACATATCAGGGACATGATATTACGGCGCTGCCCCCGCAGAAGATCGTATCGGAGGGAATCGTCCTGGTCCCCGAAGGGCGTCGGGTCTTTGCCAATTTGACCGTACATGAGAATTTACGTATCGGTGCGTATCTGGTGCGGGATAAAGCGGCAATCTCGCAGCAATTGGAGTATGTTTACACGCTGTTTCCGCGGCTGAAAGAGCGCTCATGGCAGCAGGCAGGGACGCTTTCAGGCGGAGAACAACAGATGCTGGCTGTTGCACGCGCTTTGATGGCACGCCCGAAGGTTATCATGATGGATGAACCTTCTTTGGGGTTGGCGCCGCTGATTGTAAAAGATATATTCTCCATCATTACGCGTATTCATCAGGAAGGCACGACCGTGCTGCTGATCGAGCAAAATGCAAATGCCGCACTGCGGGTTGCGGATCGCGGTTATGTCATGGAAACCGGGCGTATCACGCTGGAGGGAACGGGAGAACAACTAACCAATGATGCGCGCGTGCGCGAAGCTTATCTTGGCAAGGCACGCTGAAGCGGCTGCACATGCGGCCGGTATCCCCGCTATGCGGAGGGGCCGACCGCTTTTTATTGCATAGTTTTGCGGCTGCATTGACAGCGTCTTTGCAAAGCGACTATAATAAATGCGTAATAACCGCATTGGACGGATATTGATTCAAACAGGGAAGGAAAACACATGGGCAATCGAATTGAAACCAAGTGCGTGCAGGCCGGCTGGACACCGAAAAACGGAGAGCCGCGTATTCTGCCGATTTATCAGAGTACGACGTATAAATATGATTCCGCTGCACAGATTGGCAGAATCTTTGATTTGCAGGAGGAGGGGCATACCTATTCGCGCCTGTCGAACCCCACGGTGGCGGGACTGGAAGAAAAGATTGCGCAGCTGGAAGGCGGTGTAGGCGCGCTTTGCACTGCTTCGGGGCAGAGTGCAAATTTCTTTTCCGTTTTCAACATTGCTTCCTGCGGCGATAATTTTGTTGCCTTTACTTCCATTTACGGCGGGTCTGTTAATCTGTTTGCGGTGACGTTCCAGCGCATGGGCATCCAGGTGCGGTTTGCTACGCCGCAGATGTGTGACGAGGAATTGGATGCGCTGTTTGACGAGCGTACCCGCTGCGTCTTTGGCGAGTCGATTGCCAATCCTGCCTTGAACGTCTTTGACGTGGAGCGTTATGCTGCATTGGCGCATCGGCATGGGGTACCGCTGATTGTGGATAATACGTTTGCTACGCCGGTGCTGCTTCGCCCGTTTGAATACGGCGCCGACATTGTAACGCATTCCATGACCAAGTACATGGATGGTCATGGTGCGGTTTTGGGCGGTGCGATTGTGGACGGCGGAACGTTTGACTGGGGCGCGCAGGGGCGCTATCCGGAGCTGACACAGCCGGATGAATCGTATCATGGCGTTGTTTATACGCGCGATTTTGGTGCGTCTGCTTATATCACCAAAGCACGCGTACAGCTGATGCGCGATCTGGGCCCGGTGCTTAGTGCACAATCCGCGTTCCAGATTTATCTTGGATTGGATACGCTGGCGGTGCGTATGCAGCGTCACAGTGAAAATGCCCTTGCCGCCGCACGCTTCCTTCAGGCGCAGCCGAAGGTGGACAGCGTCAACTTCCCGCTGCTGGAAACCAGTTCGCAGTATGCGCTGGCGCAAAAGTACCTGAAAAACGGCTGCTGCGGCGTGGTATCGTTTATTGTCAAAGGCGGACGCGACGCGGCGATGCGCTTTATGAATGCGCTGAAGCTGATTGATATTGTCGTGCATGTGGCCGATTCGCGCAGTTGCATTCTGCATCCTGCCAGCACGACGCATCGCCAGCTCAGTGATGCCCAGCTTGCTGCAGGCGGCATTGATCCGGGCATGGTGCGCTTCTCGGTGGGCATTGAAAACATCGAGGATATTCTGGCAGATCTGCAGCAGGCGTTTGACCAGATTTAATCTTCCAAAAGGACACGGCGCGCGATGCCTTTGGCGCAACGCGCCGTTTTTGATAAGATTTATGTTTGTGGGAGGGAACGGATATGCCGATTAAAATTCCCAATGCGCTTCCGGCACGCGAAACCTTGCTTTCAGAAAACATTTTCGTCATGACGCAAACGCGTGCACAGACGCAGGATATCCGTCCGCTGAAGATCGGACTTTTGAATCTGATGCCGACAAAGATCACGACGGAGACACAGTTGGCGCGTCTGCTGGGCAATACGCCGCTGCAGGTAGAATTGGATTTGGTTACGCTGGAAAGCCATGTCTCAAAGAATACCCCGGCAGAACATATGCTTTCGTTTTATCAGCCGTTCAGTCAGATTGCGGATCAGAACTATGACGGATTTATCATCACGGGGGCGCCGGTGGAACAGCTGCCGTTTGAAAAGGTGGACTACTGGCAGGAACTGTGCGATGTGATGCGGTGGACGCGCACGCATGTGACCAGCACGCTGCACATCTGTTGGGGTGCGCAGGCAGCGCTGTATTATCATTATGGCATCGACAAGGTTGCGTTGCCGAAAAAGATGTTCGGCGTTTTTGCGCATCGCGTTGAACACCCCAATTCCATGCTGCTGCGTGGTTTTGATGATGTGTTTATGGTGCCGCATTCGCGGCATACAACGGTTCGACGGGAGGACATTGAACGCTGCGATGCATTGACAATTCTGGCTTCCAGCGATGAAGCGGGCGTCTATGCCATCAAAACGGATCAGGGGCGGCAGGTGTTTATTATGGGGCATTCGGAGTATGATGCGGATACCCTTGCGCTGGAGTATGCGCGAGATCGTGCGGCAGGTGCCGATATACAGGTGCCGCTGCACTATTTCCCCGACGATGATCCTGCGCGCGCGCCCATTGTATCCTGGCGCAGCTGTGCGAATCTGATGTATTCAAACTGGCTGAACTATTATGTTTATCAGGAGACGCCGTTTGATCTGGCGCATATTCGGTGAATGAAAAACGGGGAGGACGGCAGCATGCAGGCAGATCCTTTGTATGTGTATGTGGTCTGTGCAGGGCAGACGGATGGAACCAGACGCTCACATGCGCAAAGCGTAGCCGCACGGGTGCGATTCAGCATTGAATCGATGATGCATCCTGTCTTTGTTGCGACGAATAAAAATGAAAGTCAGCATCAGCAGGCGCTTGCGCGCGCAGATGTGCTGTTGATTACGGAAGATGATCCGGCGCGCATGCAGGATCCCTTTATTGTGCAGGCATTGCAGGCGTTTGCAAAAAAAACAGACGGGCGGATTGTTGTCTATGCCAGGACGCCGAAGACGGCGCAGGGGATTGCGGATGCGCTGTTTGTGCGGGAAAGCCCGGGAACCATGAATGAATTGCTGCAGGTTGTTTTGGATATGCAGCAGGATACGGCTGCACAGCAGGATGATGTGTGCCAGGCCATGCAGGAACAGGATGCACCGCCGGCGGGTAAATTCGAAAATATCCGCAGCATTGTGTTTATCTGTGCGTTCATTGCCGCGGCCTGTCTGATTCTGCGCCTTGTACTGACACTGATTGCAAAATAAAAAAGGTACGCATGTTTTTTGCTTTTTTTTGAAAAAAAATCTGGAATTGCATGATTGCGCGTGCTATAATGAATGCAAGAAAAGTTGAAAGAAACGAACAATATTCGTTTTTTGACATACAGTGTTGCCGATACTTATCCTTCTTCAAGCTCAAACTCCTTCCAGGGCAATGCTGTTGGCAAAGACCCCGTCTGTGACGCCATCCGCAGACGGGGTCGCGTTTTTATGCGGTCAGTAAATCAGGCGCTGCGCGGGAAAATGCGGCGTGATGAACTTGTCACAAAGACATAATGATGCTATACTTTAATGTACGGTACTATCGATAGGTATCGAAAAGAAAGGGATCGCAAATAGAATGGCTTTTAGTATGACGGGGTACGGAAGCGGTACCGCGTGTGCGGATGGCCGCGAGGTGACCATTGAGCTTCGTGCGGTCAATCATCGCTATCTGGATGTTGCATTTCGCCTGCCAAAGGCGTTGGGATATGCGGAAGATGCGCTGCGCAAGCAGATGCAGCAGACGCTCAGCCGCGGTCATGTAGATGTTTTTGTCACATATCAAAATAGACGTGAGGATGCGCACAGCATTCGCTGCGACGAGGCACTGGCACAAAGTTATGTAGCTGCGGCGCAGACGCTGTGTGCCCGCTGCGGTATTCGAAACGACATGACAGCGTCGGTTTTAATGCGTATGCCGGATGTGATTACGCAGCAGGATGCGCCGGAGGATCGGGATGCACAGTCCATGCTTGCGCAGCAGGCGATGCAGCAGGCATTGCAGGAACTGGTTCAGATGCGCAGGACAGAAGGTGAACGTCTGGCGGAGGATTTGTGTATGCGCTGCGATACTGTGTCGCAGATTGTGGAACAAATTCGCGCGCGTGCGCCGCAGATTCAGCAGGAGACGCGCCAGCGCATGCAGCAGAAGTTAGCGGAACTTCTGGAAAATGTGCGCTTTGACGCCGAACGGCTGGAACAGGAAGTCGTTTTGATCGTGGAACGCGGCAGCATTACCGAAGAGTTGGTGCGGCTGCAAAGCCATCTGCAGCAGATGCGTGACATCCTCTGCAGCACACAGCCGGGAATCGGCAGAAAGCTGGATTTCCTGGTGCAGGAAATGAATCGTGAAATTAATACCATTGGCTCCAAGTCATCCGATCTGGACATTGCCAATATGGTCGTGCAGGCCAAAAGTCAGATCGAGAAAATTCGGGAACAGGTGCAGAATCTGGAGTAAGGAAGGGAGCGTGTGTTTATGGCAGTCCGGCTTGTGAATATCGGTTTTGGCAATATCGTCAGTGCCGAGCGGATCATTGCGATTGTCAGTCCTGAATCGGCGCCGATCAAGCGTGCAATTCAGGAGGCAAGGGATAGATGTGTTCTGATCGACGCGACGTACGGAAGGCGCACGCGGGCAGTTGTCTTTACAGACAGCGGACATGTTATTTTATCTGCCGTGCAGCCCGAGACGGTGGCAAACCGTTTGGGTGTGCGGGAAAGCGCAGGGCAGGAGGATGAGTAACGGCTCTGGTGTATTGCTGGTGATTTCCGGCCCGTCCGGCGCAGGCAAGGGTACCGTTTGCCGCGCGCTGCGCCAGATGCGTCCGGCGTTAAAACTGTCTGTTTCCGCCACCACGCGCGCACCGCGTGAAGGGGAAATTGACGGTGTGCACTATTTTTTTAAGACGCATGAGGAATTTGCACAGATGCAGCAGCAGGGACAGTTCCTGGAATGGGCGCAGGTCTATGGGAACTGTTATGGCACGCCGATTTCCTTTGTGCGCGATACGATTGCCAACGGAGACAATCTGTTGCTTGAGATTGATATTCAGGGCGCGTTGAATGTCAAACGGATTTTCCCCGAAGCGGTACTTGTCTTTGTTGTACCGCCGTCGCTTGAAGTGTTGCGCAGCAGACTTGCAGGACGCGGCACAGAGAGCGAAGCGTCGCTTGCGACACGCTGTGCAGCGGCGCAGGCTGAGCTTGCGTATATGCCGCAGTATGATTATCTTGTCATCAATGATGAGTTGGAAGATGCTGTGCGGCAGACGGATGCAATTCTGACTGCGGAAGCGTGCCGTATGGCAAGAAAACAAACCATGTGTAAACAGCTGTTGGAGGTTGAGGAAGTATGATTTATCCGCCGCTTGATGATTTAATGGAAAAAGTAGATTGCCGCTATACGCTGACGGTGGAAACGGCAAAGCGGGCGCGCCAGATTGTGGATGGCAGCCGCGTGCTGTCTGATTCGGCAAGCGCACAGTATCCGGTTGCAGCTGCTGTGGAGGAGATTGCAGAGGATATGGTGCATTACCGCAGGGATGAAGAGTAACGCAAAATCAAAACGGTAACGAAACGCCGCTGCGAAAAGCCGTGTCGGACAGGTGCAGATGGAAGATTCTGCATTGCACCGGTTTTTTGCGGCGGCGTTTTTGAAAGGAGAGTCGATGTATGGATAAAAAGCGCGTGGTATTGGGCGTTTGCGGGGGAATTGCGGCCTATAAATGTGCGGAACTTGTACGGCTGCTGGTGAAAAATGATGTAGATGTCACCTGCGTCATGACGGAACATGCCAAATCGTTTTTGACGCCGCTGACGCTTGGAATTCTGAGCAAAAACCCCGTATATGACGACGCAGCGCTCTTTTCACAGGAGACATCTCCGCTGCACATTGTGCTTGCCCAGCAGTATGACGCGATTGTCGTTGCGCCTGCGACCGGAAATATACTGGCCAAGGCCGCCTGCGGGATCGCAGATGACCTTCTGTCCAATATCCTGCTGGCGGCACGCGCGCCGGTTGCGTTTGTGCCCGCCATGAACGAGGTGATGTGGAACAATCCTGCCACGCAGCAGAATGTGCGCACATTGCAGCAGCGGGGCATGCACATGATCGGACCGGCCGACGGTGATCTTGCCTGCGGCGTGATCGGGACGGGACGCATGTGTGAGCCGGCACAGATTGCACAGGAAATTTTTCAGATCCTTGGAAAGGACGGACCGGGTGCGGGCAAGCGAATTCTGGTGACGGCGGGCCCTACACGGGAGGCAATCGATCCCGTACGCTTTTTATCAAATCGCTCCAGCGGACGGATGGGCTATGCGATTGCACGGGCCGCTGCGTATTGCGGCGCACAGGTGACGCTGATCAGCGGTCCCTGCGCACTGGAACCACCGCGTGGTGTGCGGGTGATTGGCGTGGAATCCACGGCGCAGATGCTGCATGAGGCACAAAACGTATTCGCAGATACGGATATCGTATTTAAGGCGGCCGCACCGGCGGATTACACGCCGGATCAGACGTATGCACAGAAACTGCATAAGAAAGATGCGCTGACGCTGCATCTGCAAAGTACGCCCGATGTGCTGGGCACCCTTGGCGCAGCCAAGAAGCATCAGTTTTTGGTCGGGTTTGCGGCAGAGACGTATGACTGCATGGAGCATGCGCTGGAAAAGATGCGCCGCAAGAACCTGGATATGATGGTATTGAACGATGTCACACAGCCGGGGGCGGGATTTGATGTGGCGACAAACATCGTAACGGTAATCAGCGATGACGGTGCGCAGCAGTGGCCGCTGATGGATAAGGACGAGGTCGCACGGCGTCTGGTTGCATTGGCGCTTGAAAAAAGTGAGGCACGCAGCCGGGAGCAGAAATAAAAGAAAAAACGTGAGCGCTTTGCCGCCAAAGCGCTCACGTTTTTTGATGGATACATCAGATGCGATCTTTTCGATCGTTGGGATGAAAAGCCAGAATCTGCTGATGCAGCGTCTGTGCCTGTGCACAGAAGCGTTCCTGCATGACCTCTGCTTCCTGACGGGTTGCAATGCGAAGATTCAGTTCCATTGCCATATGCTGCCCTTCAAACAGGCGCAGCTGCAAAAGATAGGCGCCGTCATCCTGCTGCCGGATTTGGGTGAATACCGTGCTTTCCCGCAGCATCCGGTCCTGGTTTTTGGAGACAAAATCTTCTACCTGGCGACGCAGATATGGTGGAATACGGCTGATAAACAGCGCCAGTGCGTCACGCCCCCGCGGCGCCAGCATGAAAAAGTGCGGAGCCGACGGCGATACCGTGACAAATTCCGCTTCCTGCAATTCACATTTGAGCTGCTGCAGGAGCATGTAGTCGCTCCAATGATTTTCAACCATGTAAATGTCCAGCTGCTGTGCTGTAAGGGGATGTTTGCATCGATCCAGCAGGCAAAGGACGATCAGTTTTTGTGATAAAGGTACGGCAGACAAGTCGTGATTCCTCCCGATTGATCTGTCTTTATTATACTGAAATGACGCATGCGCTTCAATTGAATCGGCCGGATTGGACAGCTTATTTTTGTATTTGCGTTTGTTTGCAGGCGTATCGTAAAGTTTTTGAAATTTCTGCTTGCAAAATACGCATGATCGTGTATAATAAAGAGGTCGCAAGTTACGGATCCATAGCTCAGCTGGTTAGAGCGCTACGTTGACATCGTAGAGGCCGATGGTTCGAGTCCATTTGGATCCACTGCAGTCTCCCTGCTTCAAACGAAGCAGGGAGATTTTTTTTGAAAAAACGGATTGCGTATGGATAAGATGATGTTTATGATAGAAGCAAAGGCAGGAGGGGTGTTCAGATGACGACGCAGGAAAAACAGGAACTGTATGCATTGCTGCGCAAGCATTATGCGGTCGGGGAAACGTGCATGATGGCACAGATGTCCAGTTATCTTGCACAAAACGGTGTGTCTGCTTCTAAGTATGGATATGCAAAGGCAAAAAACATGTATTTGGATTGTCCGGAGTTTATTGCCGTGGAAGATATGCACATCGGCGAATACGTTCATCAGAGCGTGACGCTGCTTGCATGGGAAAATGAGGGCGCGTCCGCGATGCAGATACACCAGGTACAGCAGGATTGTTCTGCCGCACAGGCGCATGACAATGTACCGGAGACGGCGCACATAGAATGCGATGCGCAGCGGCCGTCGGAAGGATTATTGCAGGGTGCGTTTGCGGATCTGATTAATATTCCGGCAAAGACGCTGTACGCCTATGCCAATATGACAGGTCAGAACAACGAGGAGGCGTACGAACAGCTGCGCATTTGCTTTGAACGGGCGCGCGATACGCTTCAGGCGCATGAAGGGAAACTTGCGTTTGACACGCCGATGGCACAGATTGTCCTGGTGCCAAGCCTGTATGAGAATATGCGGCCCTGGCATTTGACGTTTTCTTTGAAAGAGGGTGTACAGCGTCGGGATACGGTGCCTTCCGCGCAAAGTGCGGGGACATTGACGGATCAGGATAAGCGCGAAGTATACCGTGTTTTACAGGAAGCGCTGCCTTTGAACGAAAAGCTGCATATGGCCACGGTCAGCAAGCTGCTCAACGACAGGGGGATGACGCGGGAACGGTACGGATTTGCAAAGATGAAGGCGTTTTTGCAGGCGATGCCGGAGTTCCTGGATTTTGAAGAGACAATTATGGGCGGCGTGCCGCAGACGCTGGTGATTGTGCGCCCCATGCCGATGTGGGACACGGATAATACGCCTGCGCAGATGGTGCAGCCATATGAAGACGTGCCGGCGCAGGTTGACGGATTTGTCAAGCTGCCGATGAAAACGCTGACGATTTTGAATGCACTGATGACCGGTCAGGAGCAGGTACCCCCGCAGCAGGTCATCGAGACGCTGAAACACAGTTATGCGGACGCTGTCGCGGAAGGAAAACTGCGCAAAGAGGAAAACTTTTACAGTTTTGAGACCGGATTGAACGACCGGAACGGCAATTCGATTGAAGCGTCGATTAAGAGGACGTCCTACGGCGAGTATCCCTGGTTCTTAAGCTATGTGGGCAGTAAGCGCAGCAAGCAGAACAATGCACCGGGTAAGATGCTGGAGCAGTTTGCCTTTTTGGGATCGTGGCAGT
>JAHZHV010000193.1 GCA_019420085.1 Christensenella sp. | reverse complement strand
CCACGATCGTCTTTGCCGTGGCCGGCCCGATTCCCTTAACCAATCCGGATCCCAGATACCGTTCAATCCCAACCAGATCCGTCGGCATAACCGTCTGACAGGACGTCACCTTCATCTGTATCCCATAAACGGGATGTTCCACATAGTTTCCCTGCAGGCAAACGCGTTCTCCGGCCTCAAACAGCGAAAGGATGCCGACAGCGGTCAATTGCCCGCCGTCGTCATCCGTCACTTCAAGCACTGCATAGCCGTTATCCTCATTTTTGTAGATAACGTCCGTTATAACGCCTTCAAACGTATTTGTCTGCGCCGCACCGCTCACAGCGCACGCTGCAACTGTTCAACACAGTCGCAGGTTTCCCACGGGAAAATATCCCGGCCAAAATGTCCATATGCAGCCGTGGCCTCATAAATGGGACGGCGCAACTGCAAGCGTTCAATAATCGCCGCCGGACGCAAATCAAAAACTTTGCGCACAGCCTGTGCAATGCGTTCAACAGGCACTTTATTTGTACCAAAGCAATCGATCTGTACCGCTACGGGCTGCGCCACGCCAATTGCATACGCCAGCATAACCTCACAGCGTGAAGCCAGTCCCGCCGCCACAATATTTTTGGCTACATAGCGTGCCGCATAACTTGCGCTGCGATCCACCTTTGTCGGATCTTTTCCGGAAAATGCGCCGCCGCCATGGCGGCAATAACCACCGTAGGTATCGACAATCAGTTTCCTGCCCGTCAGCCCTGAATCGCCCGTCGGTCCGCCCACACAGAAGCGGCCCGTCGGATTAACCAGAATCCGCGTCCTTTCATCCACCCATGCCGCGACGTCACCCTGCATGATAATATTGCGCTTGACACCTTCGGTCAGTTCCTGCATGGAAACTTCCGGCCGATGCTGTGCAGAAATCACGATGGAATCCACGCGCACAGGACGATCATCCTCATATTCCACCGTTACCATGGCTTTACCGTCAGGAAGCAGGTACGGCATGGAACCGTCACGCCGGCACTGTGCAAGGCGGCGCGTCAGATCGTGCGACAGCATGATCGCAAGCGGCATCAGCTGCGGCGTCTGGTCGCATGCATACCCGAACATCATGCCCTGGTCGCCCGCGCCGATATCCGCCGCACCATCCGTCTGCCGCGTTTCCAACGCGCGATCCACGCCCATTGCAATATCGGCGCTTTGTTCATTGATTGCCGTCAAAACCGCGCAGGTATTGCCATCAAATCCGGTTTCCACACTGTCATACCCAATGCGGCAAACCGTTTTTCGTACAATCGTGGGGATATCCACATATCCCTTTGTCGTAATCTCTCCCATGACAAACACGACTCCCGTCGTGGCACAGGTTTCACACGCTACACGTGCATCGGGATCCTGCGCAAGCATTGCATCCAAAACGGCATCTGAAATCTGATCGCAAACCTTATCCGGATGTCCCTCGGTCACGGATTCACTTGAAAACAGCGTTGTTCTCTGCATGATAATGATCCTTTCTTTAACTTGATACCGTTATATTCACTTTATCCCAGCGTCAATACGCCATACAGCAGCATAATCGCCAATCCCGCAATCACATTTCCGATCAACACCGCCGGAATCGAACGTTTCAGCGGCATATCCAGCACCGTTGCAATCAGCGAGCCCGTCCATACACCTGTCGTGGGCAGCGGAACGGCGACAAATACAAACAGACCAAACGTCTCATAACGCGTTACCTTGTCGCTTTTTCTCATACCGCGGCGCTGCAACCATGCAGCAAATCCCGCAAACAGCTTTGTGCGGAACATCCAGCGCATAACCGGACGCAGAAACAGCAATACAAGCACCGCACTTAAACCTGACCCGGCAAGAGACAGTCCATAGCTAACCCAGGGCGCAATGCCCCATGCCTGCCCGAGAATAATCGCACCCTTAAGTTCCCAAACCGGAACCATAGACGACAAAAATACGACAATTTCCTTTGCAAAGCCTGCCTGGGCAAGCTGTGTAAAAAATGCCTCCATTGACTCATCCTTTGCTCGTTATTTGCGCACAGCACAAATTATGCATATACTTTTTTGATTATACTGCAAATAAAAACACTCTGTCAACGAAACCGCATCTGTTGCGCGGATCCTGCTGCAGCGGGTATAATAAGCAACATGCTGTCACGCGCAATTATCATGCAGATCCATCGGGAAAGGAAGGTGTTTTGCTTGCGCCGTCTTCTTGGCTGTATCCGCCGGGCCGACACAGACTTTTCACTGATCCAGACAGGCGATCGTATTTTGGTTGGTCTCTCCGGCGGGAAAGACTCTCTTGTTCTTCTTAAGGCATTGAGTCTGTATCGCCGTTTCTGTCCGAATCCCTTTACACTGTTTGCCGCACATCTTTGTCTTGGCCTTGGAAAGGAAGATGTCGCAGGCATGCAGCGCTTCTGCCAGGAGGCGGATGTACCGCTTGAAATCGTCCCCACCCAAATCGGCGATATTGTGCTGAATCGCCGCCAGGAAAAAAATCCATGCAGCCTGTGCGCCACCATGCGCCGGGGCGCACTGATCGATGCCGCAAAGCGCGCAAATTGCAATAAAATTGCGTTGGGACATCATGCCGATGATGCAATTGAAACGCTCCTGATGGGTATTTTTCAGGAAGGGCGGCTGCATACTTTTGCCCCAACGACATATTTAAACCGCCGCGATATTACGTTCATCCGGCCGATGGTTTACTGTTCCGAGCAACAGGTTTCACAGCTTGCACACCGTCAGCAGTTTCCCATCTGCAAAAGCCCCTGTCCGCTTGACGGAAACACAAAGCGGGAATACTACAAGCAATTACTGAACCGCCTGGAAGAAGAAATTCCACAGGCACGCCAGTGCCTTTTGGCCGCGCTTGCCAATACGGCACAGTACCGTCTCTGGGACGAAACGTCCATCGTTCGCAAATCACAGCCGTAAATTCATAGAAAAACGGGAAATCGCGCTTCCATACGCGGTTTCCCGTTTTGCATCTTCCGCATCAATCCTGCGACGTTCTGCTTTGAATTGCAATGGATACACCCGTATCCGAAAGCAGGTCACGCACACGATCGATAATATTACCAGGGCGATCGACTTCATTGGACTGTCCGAAAATAATCAATCCCGCGCCATTTTCCCGCGCAAAATCTGCCAATGTACGCGCAACATCCTCGCTGCGCAAAACCGCCATATCCGCGCCATACCGCTTGCTGACCGCAAACAGGTATTCCAACGCGGCGCCCTCATCTTCCATGTTAAAAAAGCGCTGATGGCTGCCCGTCACATGAACGACATGCAGTGGCGCCTGCGACGGCTCCGCCGCCTCAGCGCCCGCCTGAATCAGTCGTTCGCACGCTCTCTGCGTCGTGACGCATACCATCACGGATGGCATTTTGTTCAATGTATGTCCTCCACGATTTTCCATATCCGCCGTCACTTTTTCGGAACGACTTCAATCCAGTATCCATCCGGATCTTCCACAAAATAGATGCCCATGCTTTCATTTTCAAAGCATATACATCCCATCTTTTTATGAAGCGCATGTGCCGCATCATAATCATCCGTCACAAAAGCCAGATGCGTCTCATTATCTCCCAATTCATACGCACCCTTTTTATCCCGAAGCCAGGTCAGTTCCAACCCGAAAGGCGACGTCTCGCTCCCTAAAAATACAATAGAAAACGCGCCGTCTGCCGCATCGTGCCTGCGAACCTGCTGCAAACCAAACGCCTCTTTGTAAAACGCAACGGAGCGTTCCAGATCAACGACATTAAAATTGACATGATCTGCAATAAACTGCATCATCGCATCCCTCCTTAAACAAATTACTCAAACCCCGGCCATCTCTTATGCCTGATCCGGATCAAAGTCACAATAATCGCCACGCACCTGCGGCGCCCAGCAAAGCTGTCCTGCGCTCATCATCTTGCGCCGGAAGGTTTCCGCAGCATCCAGCTGCTTTGCAAAATGCATCGGTACGATCAAGCCCGGATGCAGCGTACGGGCAAAATGCGCCGCGCCCGCATCATAACCGCGTCCCATACGCGGATCAACCGGGAAAAACGCTACATCAAAATGCAAGTCCTTTAAGTTTTCCATTTCACGCAGGAATGCTCTCTTTGCAAATTTAACTTCCTCCTGCGTGGATTCCTCAATCCAATGCCACAGATTGAAGTCGCCGGCATGAAAAATATTCATTCCATCCGCAATGACGGCAAAGGACACCCCCGCATCGGTAGAGCCATACGTATCCACCGACAGGCCATCGACATCCACATGCTCATACGGGGACATGCGCACGGCCTTGGCACGCGTCTTGACATCCGAAGAAATTACATAAGAAATATTGGAACGGTCTTTCTTCCACTTGAAAATAACCGGATTAAAGTGGTCAGCATGATTATGCGTTACAAAAACCGTGATCTTCTTATTCTTTGGCAGATCCGCAAGAGAAATAACGCCTGCATCGATTCCTCTTTTTTGTCCGGCCTCAATATCATCCAAATAATAATCAAAAACCATGAAGTGGTTCTCGGTTTCAACAACAAATCCGCTGTGGTACAGGTATGTAATGCGTACATTGTCCATGGCTGTCCCTCCTTCTGCGCCCGACAGGGAAACGGCAGAGTTTCTGTATTCCGTTTCATTATACAACAACTCAGGAAAAATTGTTAGATATTTCATCGATTCGGAATAAATTCGTTAAATTTTCTCAAATATTTCCGTGTGTGGTCATCGATCACCGTACCACGAACCGATCTATTCTCCCCATACACACTTTTCCATCAAAAATCCGTCACATTTTTCCCTCTCTATCTTCATCTTACGGCAACAACAAAACGGCCATTTGTGTGCCATACAGGCACCGTTATGGCCGTTTTGCATGCAGGAATCAGACAAACTGCCCGTTTCAGCATCAATTCACATCGTTATAATGTTAAATTGTATACTATTTTGCGACATTTTTCGCATTTTCCAGCTCCTGCAGCGATACCCATTGACCACAGGAAAACGAGTATAACAGCGTTTGATCCACCCGCCTTGCACAAAGTGCCTCCAAGGCCCGGGTATACCATTGCAGCTGCCGCGCATAGTGTACAAGCAACGTCTGCGCATCCACGGCCGAATCCGTTTTAAAGTCAATCAGGATCAATTCATCATCCTGTTCAAACCAGGCATCGATCGCGCCCTGTACCAGCGTCGCATTTGCATTACCCTCCGGCGCAAAAGTAAACGGCGTTTCTCGGTGCAAAAGCCCCTGCGCCTGTGCCTGCGCCAAGCGCGCGCCAAGTGCGCTGCGGCAAAGAATATCCAGATCCTCTTCCCGGATACGGTTGCGATCTTCCGTCGTTAAATATGCCTGTGCAACCATTTGATCCAGCTGCAATCCCACATCATGATTCTGCCGCGCGGAAACAAAGTCAAGATGCTGCACGGCAAGATGCGTGGCCGTACCGCGCCGCGCCCCCTCACCCGGGGTATATTGCGAAGGCCGTTTGGGCAGCGGGAGCGTAATCTGCATGGCATCCTGCTGCTGCGCATCATCATCCTGGCCATACAGTTTCAGCGCGCTTACCGTCGTCTTGGACGGCGTCAGCGTATCCTGTAAAAACGGATACTGCCATGAAAACGCAGCATCGATCCTTTCATACAGTTTTCCCGCAGCATCCTCCCGCAGCAAATGCTGTTGCGGCAAGATGCCATCCGATATGCGCTGCGCCTGCTGCTGCAACTGCGGCTGTGCCCAAATCAATTCCCAGCAGCCGTCACGATCATGCGCCTGCATTGCCGCCGGGAAAATCCAATCAAGCATACAACGCGCATGAACCGGCGCTGTGAATGATTGCGGCTGCATCCCCTTTTGCGCCATTCCCGTTAAAATTAACCGGTCGCACGCCCGGGTCATGGCGACATACAAAATCCGCATTTCTTCCTGTTCTTCCTGCATGGCGATACACTGCGCCGTTGCAAAAGACGCTACCGTGTCCACGCTTTTGCGCGTTACGGGATCCGTATAGCGCAGCGCCAAGCCAAAGTCGTGATCTGCATACAGCTGCGCGGCATTGTCCCTGTGAAAACGCTTTCCAAGCATGGGAACGATCACAATCGGATATTCCAATCCCTTGCTTTTATGGATACTCATAATTCGCACGACGTCATCCTGCGCGCTTTGATCCGCTTCTTCGCAATCTTCTCCGCTGCGTACGCGGCGCACATACATCAGAAAATTACTGATCCCCCCCATGGAATCCTGCTGCCATTGATCCACACGCGCCAGAAGCAGACGAATATTGGCCAGTTTCTGCATGCCAATCGCAGACGCTGCCAAAAGATCCTCATACCCTGTATCCGCCATGATCCGCTCCAATAGCTGCGCAAGCGGCGTTACGCGCGCCAGCAGGCGCCATATCCGCATCTTTTCCAGCGCATCGCGGCAACGTGCAGCGCACGCAGGATCGTTCGCATCATCCTCTGCCGCATACGCAACGAGCGCGTCAATCAGCGGCGCATGCGGCGCGCAAAGGCGAATACGTGCAAGATCATCCAGTTCAAACAGGAAAAGCGGCGAACGCAGCGCGCCAAGCAGCGCGATATCGTCAAACGGATTATCCAATACCGATAAAAGGTCAAGCAGCGCACGTACCTCCACCGTATCAAAGTGCCGGGAGCTCATCTGCGCGACATTGTCCACACCTTCCCGATCCAGCGCATAGGAAAAGGTCTCCGCGCGGTTTTTTGTGGAACGAAGCAAAATTGCAATATCCTTTTTGCAAATCGGCCGGCTTTGACCGCTGTCCCGGTCAATCAATGTTCCGGATTCGAGCATCTTGCGCACCATACCGGCAACATACCGTGCTTCCATCTGATCCGCGCGCAGCAATTCAAGCGTGTCCTGCTGTTCCTGCGCCTGCTGCGTCAAAGGCTCCAGTACATGCAGCTGCACCCTGGACCCACCGCATTGCGCCGCGGTGCCCGGACGCAGTGCAGCCGCTTCATCATATCCGACAGAATACGGTCCCTGATGCATGATATTGCAGAAAACGCTGTTTACCGCATCCAAAACGCCCTGCATACTGCGAAAGTTCTGATTCAAATCAATGCGCTGACCGCCCCGCCCGTTTTCCCATGCGGCATATTTGTGCATAAAAAGCTGCGGATCCGCCGAACGGAACCGGTAGATGCTCTGTTTTACATCGCCTACAAAAAACAGGTTATCCGCGCCTGCCATCAGCTGTACAATGCGTTCCTGCACGCGGTTTGCATCCTGATACTCGTCAAAGAAAATGGCACGATACTGCGCACGCGCCTGCTGTGCCGCGCCAGAGACAAGCGCATCAATCGTACAATGTTCCAGCGCGGAAAAATCCAGTACGCCCTCCTGAATCATTTTTTCGTACAGGCGTGCATCCAGCAGTTCTACAAGCCGAACAATCTCCCGAACCAGGACCGCCGTTTGCTCCATGGCCTGCTGCGTTGATTCACCGAATAGTTCAAACCACTTTTTATCCTTCTGCTGCACCGCTTTACGGATCTCATCCCGTCCGCTCTTGAGCTGCTGACGCACGCGCTTTTCCGCTTCGTCCAGGTTCCTTGCAGACTTCCAGCGTGCAAATCCTTCCAGCCGATCTGCATGCAGCATGCCATCGGTATGCAGCATGGCAAGACGCGCCTCAATGACCTGAGCGTCCTTTTGCAGAACTTCGCTGCATTCGCACGCACCCTCCTTCTGCGCATTGAGCAGCAGCTGCCGCAAAGATGCCAGTGCTTCTTCGTAGGATGCGACAAAAGCCTGCATCACATGCCGGTTCCATAAATGTTCCACCTTCGACGGCGTCCAGGTATCATATAGTTTAAGCACGCCGTGCAGATACGCGCGCGGATCGCTCTGACAGCGGCTGAATTCATAAATCCGCAGCAGCATTGCAATCAGCGCATCATCTCCTGTGGTTCTGGAAAAGGCGCGGGTCAACAGCATAAAATCAGACAATCCCAGCTGGTACTGCTCCTCCAGCAATTCACGCACTGCCGCATCCTGCAGCGCATACATGCGCTGCTGATCGGCCACGCGAAAGTTTGCCGGGATGCCCGCCGCTGCAAAATGGCGTCGCAGAAACTTCTGACAAAACGTATGCAGCGTGCAGATATCAGCATTGGGCAGCAAATCCAGCTGCTGCGCATAAAAAGCCGCGTCTTCTTCCCCCGCACAGGCAGCCTCCCGTTCCAGTGCGCGACAAATACGTTCACGCATGACATTGGCCGCATCGCGGGTAAATGTCACAACAAGCATCTGCGACAGTTGCAGGCGCTCGTTTTTAATCATGGATAAAATGCGGTCAACAAGCACCGTTGTCTTTCCGGCGCCAGCCGCAGCGCTGACAAGCAGGTTGCTGCCCCGTGTTTGAATTGCACGCATCTGTTCAGGTGTTCTCATCGTCATCCTCCCGACGCACAGTCTTTTGTGCTTCCTGCATTCGAAGCAGCGTCTGTTCGTCTTCCAGTTTCGGCATCTGCTTGACAATCAGGGGGCGTTTTCTCTCATCAAAGCCACAGGCGCCTGCATACGGACACCAGGTACATGGATTGCTCCTGTCATCCACGCCGCGGGACGGCAATGCGCGCGCATCCCCCTTGACCGCAGCAAAAGCAAGGCTGGTCAGTTCATCGCGCGTATACCGCAGCAAAAGCGCCATTTGTCCATCCTCTACACGGCCGCTTCTTGTACCGCGAGACACAGGCGCAACAATCAGGGAACGGCCTGACTGCGTCCGTGCCGTGTCCATTGCCTCCATGATGGACTCCTCCGCATTGACAATGCCCTGCATCCGACATCTGTCTTCATCCTGCGTGTCCCTGTCTCCGATGGGAAAATACAGCATACCCGCCGGCTTCAATTGGGGTACGCAAAACAACTGCGGATTGTCGCAAACTGCCATTAGATAAGCAGCAAGCTGTAGTTTTTGACCATAGTAAATCTGTTCCAAGGCCGTATTTTTGGCAGACGACTTATAGTCGATCACACGTACCGCATCAAACTGCGGCAAATGTGCAATATCGATGCGATCCACACGCCCCGTCAGATGCACAATTTGTTCTGTCTGTGTATCCAACAGTTCCATGGGCGGAATGTCACATTCCACCGCCGCAATGTCAAAGCGGCTCTGCCGCAGGGAACGAACCATATTCTGCGCAGCTGCGGCAATATTTTCCTGCAGACGCTGCGCAATCGCACGTCCTGTCGCGCTTGCAAAAAGCCAGCTGTAATACGATTCCTCACCAAGCGATGCAAGCGCATCCTCTGTCCAGCGGCTGCACGCCTGCGCATCAAAGGATTGCAGATCCACCACGCCGGATTGAATGTCTGTTCCAAGGCGGCGCATCATTTCATGCAGCAGCGTCCCTGTATCAGGCCGTGCACCGGGTTGAAACGCTTCCCTCTGACGAACTTGCAGTGCATATTTTGCAAAATGCGAAAAGGGACATTGCGCATAGCATTCCAGCTGCGTCACGCTCATGCGCAAAACCGGATCAAACAGCTGCGCACACAGCGTCCGGCTCAGGCTGTCCTGTGTTTGCAGCTGCATGGAACGATACACCTGACGGGCGCGCTGTGCCCAAGGTTCATGCTGTGCAAACCATGTCCCCGCCGCATCCAGCCACGCAGGGAAGGAGAGTCCCTCCTGTCTGCGCCGCAGGCCATGCGCCCATTGCGTAAATCCCTGCGCCGCGCACTCCGGCAGCGTATCGCGCGTTGCATCCGCCGACGCCGCATGCGGAAACAGGCGCTGCAGATGGGCAACAAGCTGAGATCGTCCCGTAGGCTGTCCCGTCATGTCACGCAGCGGACGTGTCACAATAACGGCATCACGCGCCGCGCACAATGTGCGGTAAATCTGTGTCTTAAACTGCGCCGCAATCTGCTGTGCGTTCTGCGCAACAACAAGCTGCGCTTCACTTTGCAGCGCACGCACATCCGCTTCATCCAAAAGTCCGTCACCATCCAGCGTCGGAGAAAGCGCCGTGTCCGTCGCGCCCATTACAAAAACAACACGCGCGCCCTCCGCATTCCAGCGTCGAAGCGTTGAAACCGTAACCTGATCCAGCGTTGTGGGAATCGCTGCAAGCTGAATACAGGAAAAGCCCTCGCGCAGCACGGCCGCAAAATCATAAGTGGAAAAAACGGCATCGCCCTGTACGTGGGAAAGCTGACCCAGCACCTCACACAGAACCTTCCAGATCTGCGCCGTAATCGCCGCCTCCTGCGACGCGCCCACTTCCTGCAGTTGCAATACGGTTTCTTCCAGACGTTTGCGCACACCAAGCTCGTCCAATACACAAAAAATTGCTTCTACGCGCGTATACGTCTGCACCTTTGTACGCATCGTCTCGAAAAACGGCGTCAAAATGCGCACAATCTCCTGCCGCAATGACTCGGCCTGCTGCGCATCCGCGCCGCGCCAAGGCTGTTTCCAGCGCCGGGGTCCGTCAATTCCGCGCTTTAAAATCAAGTTTTCCGCAAGATAAATCTCCTGCGGATCAAAACGTGTCAATCCGCTTTTTAAAATCGCCAGAATCTGCTCGCTGCGCCAGGGCGCACGGCAGGCCTGCACCAGCTGCAGGACAAGTTCCACAGCGGCACTGCCGCGCAAATCCATACGCGCATCGTAAAATGCTGCCACATCGAACCGTTCAAACGCGCGCCGGATCTGTGAAAAGCCGCTCTGCTCGTCTGCACATACAACGGTAAAATCCCGAAAACGCATCGCGCGGTCACGGCACAATGTCAAAATTTTTGCCGCGACCCATTCTGCCTCGCGCCGCGGATCGCGGCACTCCTGCAGCACAACGCGCCGTGCCGGACCGTCAAAGGCGCGTCCCGGATAAACAAACAGGTTTTCACGCAGGTGTGCAAGTTCTTTTTCTTTCGTTTCCCGTATTTCTAATGTTCTGACGCGTGTATCAACACCGCAGTCTGCCGCCATTTGGCGAAACAATGCATATGCCTGCCGCGGCGCGTCAAAACGCGCCTGCTGCATATGCGCCTGATCAATGGGAATTGTGATATACATATGCGCGCACCGTGACAATACTGCGGACAACAGATACCTTGTAGCCGCATCCTCACTTTGCAGGCCGTCAATATAAAACGTGCATTGACCAATCCATTCCAGTGCGCCTGCGTTTATTTTCTGTGCAGCAAGCATCAGGCTGT
>JAHZHV010000192.1:8690-10614 GCA_019420085.1 Christensenella sp. | reverse complement strand
GCTTATCCTGCGCGCGGCAGACGCCTGCAGCGTGCCTGCCGGCGGCGCGCTGGCGGTGGATCGCCATGCGTTTTCAGCGTATATTACGCAGACGCTGTGCACGCATCCGCTTGTGACGGTGCGGCGGGGCGAGCAGACGACGATACCGCATGGGTATGTTGTCATTGCGTCCGGTCCTTTGACCAGCGATGCGCTGGCGCAGGCGCTTTTGGCGCGCTGCGGTGCAAAGAGCCTGTCGTTCTATGATGCCGTTGCGCCGATTGTAACGGCGCAATCGCTTAATATGGACAGGATTTTTGCCGCCTCCCGCTACGATAAGGGGGATGCCGACTATCTGAACTGTCCCATGGATCGGGAGCAGTACGACGCTTTTGTCCAGGCGCTGGTCACGGCCGAGCGCGCGCCGATGCATACGTTTGAGTCCATCGAGGTGTTTGAGGGCTGCATGCCGGTGGAATCGATGGCCGAGCGCGGCCCGATGACGCTGGCGCACGGTCCGCTGAAGCCGATGGGATTGACGGACCCGCGTACGGGAAAGCGCCCCTATGCGGTTGTGCAGCTGCGCGCCGAGACGCGTGCAGGCGACTGCTATAATCTTGTCGGATTTCAGACGCGTCTGAAATTCCCCGAGCAGCGCCGCGTCTTTTCGATGATACCGGGCCTTGAAAACGTGGAGTTTCTGCGCTACGGCGTCATGCACCGCAACACTTTTTTGGATTCACCCGGTGTGCTCAATCGCGATTATACACTGGCCGATGCGCCGAACATTGCAGTTGCAGGACAGCTCAGCGGCGTGGAAGGCTATGTGGAGTCCGCCTCCAGCGGGCTGCTTGCGGCAATTTGCATGGCGGCGCGCATACAGGGCAGACCCATTCCCGTCTTCCCGACGGAAACGGCCATCGGCGCCCTTGGTGCGTATGTCAGTACCGGAAACGGCGGGAATTTTCAGCCGATGAACGTCAATTTTGGCATCATGCCGCCGCCTGCACAGAAAATACGCGGGAAAAAAGAACGCGGTGAACGCATTGCACAGCGTGCGCTTTCGACGCTTGCGGATGTTATGCAGAATTTATAAACGAAAAACGGGCGGAACGTGTAAAAAATGACGCGTGCCGCCTGTTTGTTTGGTTGGATGCATAAAAACGAACGAAAATAAAGAAATATGGGAAAAAGGTATTCTATTCGGCGGTCGTTAATGGTATAATAACTGTAATTTCGGGTTAAACGAAAAAGCGCTGTGCGCTTGTACATAAAAGACCGCATGGTATTGCGGGTTTTATAACGTTGCATGGGGAAACGGACTGCCTGCCGACATTCTGTTTTGTTTTGCCTGCAGCGTGTGGTATGCGTTGGCTGACGGCTGAAAGAAGGAGACTGAAACGAAGCATGCAGAAAAATAAATTGCGTATTATTCCGCTTGGCGGAATCAATGAATTCGGAAAAAACATGACCGTATTTGAATATGGGGATGACATGTTTATCCTCGATTGCGGCATGATGTTTCCAAAGGAGGACATGCTCGGTATCGATTATGTGATTCCTGACATGAGCTATGTCATGATGAATCGCAACAAACTGCGCGGCGTTGTCTTTACGCACGGCCATGAAGATCATATCGGTGCGGTTCCGTATCTTTTGCGGCAGGTCAGTGCGCCGCTGTATGGGACAAGACTGACGCTTGGGCTGATTGCCAATAAGCTGCAGGAACACGGCCTGCGGGCGGACGCCAATTTGATCGTTCCCGGCGATAAGGTGGAGCTTGGCTGCTTTACGGTTGAGTTTTTCAAAGTCAATCACTCCATTGCAGGCGCTGTTGGCTTAATTATTACCACGCCTGTGGGTGTGATCGTGCATACGGGCGACTTTAAGATCGACTATACGCCGATCGATGGGGAGACGACGGATCTGCCGCGTCTTGCCGCAG
>JAHZHV010000192.1:3720-8646 GCA_019420085.1 Christensenella sp. | reverse complement strand
ATTTCCGCGAGGCGCCGGGCCGCATTGTCGTGGCGACATTCGCTTCGAACATTCACCGCATCCAGCAGATTGTCGATGAGGCCGAACGCATGGGCCGCAAGATCTGTCTGGTCGGCCGAAGCCTGGTCAACGTCTGCAATACGGCGCTTGCACTGGGCGAATTGACGATCCCGGAAGGCGCGCTGATCAATCTGGAGCATGTGCGCTATTATGAGGATCAGGAGATCATCGTCATTACCATCGGCAGCCAGGGCGAGCCGATGAGCGGCCTTGTACGCATGGCGGAGGATGAACACCGCCAGATTGAAATCGGGCCGGAGGATACGATCATCATTTCCGCTTCCGCCATTCCCGGGAACGAAAAATCGATTTCCCGCGTAATCAACCGCCTGTATATGAAAGGCTGCAAGGTCATCTTTGACCCCAAGGCGGAAGTGCACGTTTCCGGCCATGCCTGTCAGGAGGAGCTGAAGCTGATCCTTTCGCTGGTCAAGCCGAAGTTCTATATGCCGGTGCACGGCGAATACCGAAACCTGACGCGCGCGGGGATGATCGGCAATTCCATGGGCATTCCGGCGGAGAACATCGTCCTTCTGGAAAACGGGGATGTCATGGAGCTGACGCGCAACTCCTTAACGCGCGTGGACAAGCTCAGTGCGGAGCCGGTTCTGATCGACGGAAGCGGCGTGGGCGACGTCGGCAATATCGTGCTGCGCGACCGCCGTCTGTTGTCGCAGGATGGACTTATGGTCGTCGTCGTTGCGTTTGACAAGGAGACCGGCCGCCTGCGCGGCGGCCCGGATATCATTTCGCGCGGTTTTGTCTACATGCGCGAGGCGGAGGGGCTTATCGACGAAGCGCGCTCGGCGGTGCTGACGACGATAGCCGGCATGGATGTGCGTCCGCTCAACGAGTGGGCGCCGATCAAACTTGCGATCCGCAATACGCTGCGCGAATTCCTGTATCAGAAGACGCATCGCAGCCCGATGATCCTGCCGATTGTCATGGAGGTTTGAGCGCGCGATGAATCCCTACGATCAGGCGCAGGTGCTGGCGGGCGTGCTGCGCCGCAGCGAGGAATACGCCGCATACCGCCGTGCAAAGGAAAAGGCGTTTGCCAGTGAGGCGAATGTAAAACTGATTCGCCGCTATAAGAAAGCGCAGTTTCGCGCACAGGCCGCGGTGATGAGCGGCGACGGCATTGCGCAGGAGACGCAGGAGGAGTTGCGGCGCATGGGCAATGTCGTGCAGTTTAACCGCGACGTCAGTGAGTTTTTGCAGGCGGAATATCGCATCAATCAGATGATGAACGAGATTTTCCGCATTCTCGGGCAGGCGGTCGAACTGGATTTGAGCTTTATGGACGCGGACGTGGAATGACGTTCCGCGTTTTTTGCGTCGACTTGCCAAGGTGCGACAGAAACAGTATAATAAATCCTGCACAGGATATATGTGCGCCAAAAGCAGACAAAGAGGAGAAACATCCGATGCAATATCATGACGATTCCGGCCAGACGCCGCGCGCGCCCCGCAAGAACAGCGCAAGCGGTTTTATGCAGAATATGCGGCAGAAGGTTTCCGATATGCGCACGCGCCTGTCTGAGAAGCAGGAGCAGCGCAGGGAAAAGCGCTTCCAGATGCCGGGGAAGCGCTCCAAGATGGTCATTCCTTCCTATCTGAAGCCGTTGATTCTGTTTTTGCGCGGACTTGCAATTTTGCTGATCAGCGCGGCGATTGTCTTTTGCTCGCTGTATTATGGCGTGCGGCTGATGTATAAAAAATACGTGGCGCCCGTCGACCCCAAGGACGACTCCGTCGTCGTCTTTATCGTGGAATCGGGCGACTCGTTAAGCACGATTTCGTCTAATCTGTATGAGCAGAACCTTGTGCGCAACCGCGGGGTCTTTAAGTACTATGTCGATTTTACCGACCGGACGAAAAACTTAAAGGCGGGCGTGTATCACCTGAACCGGACCATGACAATGGACGAAATCATCGACATTATCTCTTTGGGTTCCGAACTGGATAATACGATGAACATCACGCTGACGGAAGGTTCGACGGTGGAGAGCATGGCCGAACAGATCCGCACGCAGATGGAGGCGGAACACCTGACGTTTGATACGGAAGAATTCCTGCGTCTGTGCAATGACGTGGCGACGTTCTCGACGGATTATCCGTTCCTTGCACCGCTTCTGGAGGATCCCAATAATGCAAACCGGCGTTATATGCTGGAGGGATACCTGTTCCCTGATACATATGAAATCTATCTGAGTTCCGATCCGGAGATGATCATTCGCAAGCTGCTTGACCGCACGAATGAAATTCTGTCCGCGCCGGAGATTTCGGCGGCGATCGAGACAAGCGGCATGACGACGGATCAGGTGCTGACGCTTGCGTCGGTGGTGGAGAAGGAGGGTACGACCGATACGTTCTCCAAGATTTCCGCTGTATTCCTCAACCGCCTGCGTCAGAATATGAAGCTGCAAAGCGACGTCACCGTTCAATATGCCCTTGGCATCAATACGCTGGCGCTCAACAGCGGCGAGATCAACGTCGATTCGCCGTACAATACGTATAAGTACGACGGCCTGCCCATCGGCGCAATCTGTAATCCCGGACGCAACGCCATTGTGGCAGTGCTGAACCCCGATCCGGAATGCTATAACGGCGGCTACCTGTACTTTACGCTGACGGACCCCAATACGGGCGAACTTGCATTCTCTCAGACGGCGGAGCAGCATGAGAGCATCGTCAACCAGTACCGTCCGCTGTGGGAGCAGTACGACGCAGAGCACGGGAATTGATGAAATCCGTTCAATTCCAAAATAAAAAGCGCATGATCGCGATTGTCCTTTGAAGGGGACATCATACAGGCGCAACGAATAAATCCCCGGCAGATATTGCTTTGCCAGTATCTGCCGGGGATTTTTGCGTCTTGAAAGCATCGTTTTCCGCGGATAAACAGATATCATTACGCATCGAGTTTTCGGAATCGGTGTTTTTGGAGGTGCATTTGCTTTGAAAAAGCGGACGTGAAAAATGCCGGATTGAAACAAACGATTCGGGATCGGAGTTTTAACATGAAAGCGTATGTTATTTATCCTGGGCTTTTGTGAGGCCTGTTTTGGCATCGCACGGCGGATAAAGCCATATGTCGACATATTTTGAAAAAAGGATTGTTTTTTGATACGGTTCCGTGATAGACTCCGAAATAAGGTTACGGTTGTCCAAAAGAATATGATGGTATTTGCATAGACAGCAGTGAATGATTGTTTTTTTGCGCAAAAACTATGTTTTATCTATTTTTCGGAAGCGGATTTTATTTTGTACAGCGAAAGGAAACGTATTTGTGGGAACATCTTGTTATTTTGCACACATTTCATCCGATGGAAACACACAAACCATTTGGGAGCATGTATCGGGCACAGCTTTCTTGGCAAAAGAATTTGCCAGTCCTTTTGGCGGCGGAGAACAAGCGGAATTGGCGGGGTTAGCGCATGATATCGGGAAATACTCGCAGGCGTTTCAGAATCGTCTCAAAGGTGCGTCAATTTTGGTAGATCATGCCACAGCAGGGGCAATCGCGTGTTGGCAGCGCAGGCAGCCTTTTGCCGCTTTTGCGGTGGCAGGTCATCATGGTGGATTGCCCGACGGCGGCAGTCAGACGGACGGCGCGGATCGGGCAACCTTGCTGGGCCGCATCAAACGAAAGGCGCAGGGATGCCTGGAAAACTGTGAAGACTGGAACAAAGAGATGACATTACCCGAGGCAAATATGCCCGATTTCTTGCGGAACGGATCGCCGGTAGATGGGATGTTCTTTACAAGAATGCTCTACTCATGCCTGGTGGACGCGGATTTTCTGGACACGGAAGCATTTATGGATGGAAGAAAACGGTCGGTCAGCCAGATTTCCATGGAACAGTTGTGGAATAAACTCCAGTGTTATATCGCCGGCTGGTTTCCGCCGGAGGGAGAACTGAATGGTCAGCGTTGCCGGATTCTGCAGCAGTGCATCCGACACGGAGAGCAGCAATCGCAGGGGTTGTTTTCACTCACCGTACCAACAGGGGGCGGAAAGACTGTCGCATCCCTTGCCTTTGCGCTGGCGCATGCCAGAAAACATGGATTGCGTCGGGTGATCTATGTCATACCGTATACCTCCATTATCGAACAGACGGCACAGGTATTTCGCCGGATACTGGGCGAGGAAGCCGTGCTGGAGCATCACTGCAATGTGTTCTACGATCTGGAAGAGGGAAATCCTGACACTATTGCCCTTGCCAAAGCGACGGAAAACTGGGATATGCCGGTTGTCGTGACCACGGCGGTGCAGTTTTTTGAATCTCTGTATGCCAGCCGGTCCTCACAATGCCGCAAATTGCACAACATTGCCGACAGCGTTGTGATTTTCGACGAGGCGCAGATGCTGCCTGTTTCCTATTTGCGGCCCTGTGTATCCGCCATTGCGCAGCTGGTGGCACATTGCGGTGTTTCGGCTGTTCTTTGCACGGCCACGCAGCCTGCGCTGGCATCTGTTTTTGACGAGTTTCTTCCCAATACGCCCGTGCAGGAACTGTGTCCGCCTGCTATCTATAACAGTGATGTATTTCGCCGTGTATCCTTCAAACAGGAAGGTAAGCTGACATGGGATGAACTGGCATCACGGCTGAATGGCTGTAATCAGGTGCTGTGCATTGTCAATACCCGAAAGGCAGCGCAGGAAATATACCGCCGGCTGGATGAAGCGAACAGCTTTCACTTGTCTACGCTGATGTATCCGGCGCATCGAAAAAAACAGCTTGCGCAGATTCGCCGTCGCCTGAAGGCGGGGCTGCCCTGCCGCGTCATATCGACATCGCTGATAGAAGCTGGCGTGGATATTGATTTCCCCATGGTATTTCGGGAAACAGCCGGCCTTGA
>JAHZHV010000192.1:0-3710 GCA_019420085.1 Christensenella sp. | reverse complement strand
GTATGGTCTGCATCTTTGAAGGGGAGGACGATGCCCCACCGCTGTTTTCCACGGCCATCGGTGCAGGCAGGGAAGCGATGGCGTGCCATGCGGATATTGCGTCTGCGGCGGCAATTCACGACTATTTTGTAAGCTTACTGGATCTGAAGGGGAAACAGGCGCTGGATGAAAAAAATATCCTGCCGCTGATTTGTTCGGCGTTTTTTCCGTTCCGTACCGTCAGTGAGCGCTTTCACCTCATTGATACTTGTGCGCGAACAATTTATATTCCGCGGGAAGAGGGCGCTGCGCTTGTCGAACGGATGCACCGTGGAGAAAACGGTCGCGAATTATTCCGTCAGCTTGCGCAATACAGTGTGTCTGTCTATGAAACGCACTTTGCGGCGCTGGATGCGGCGGGTGATTTGGAGGTGTTGGAAAACGGCACGGCTATTTTGTGCAATACGGACATCTATACGGATAAAACAGGGCTTTCCCTTGACGCAGACAGCGCAAAGGCGCTGTTTATCTGAAAAGAATGTGAAAACCGGGGATTTTCGGTGGCTTGCGTATGCTGCACAAAGAACAGGTGCTCCATTGTTTTCCCAGCTGCATGCAGGATACCGAAAAACAGTTTTGGCCCCATGTTTTGTGATGAGGATAAGAGCGAAGAAGGAGGCGAAGCTATGTCCATAAAACTGGAAGTCTGGGGTGATTACGCGCTTTTTACCCGTCCGGAAATGAAGGTGGAGCGGGTGAGCTACGATGTGATGACGCCGTCGGCGGCGCGCGGGTTGATTGAAGCCATCTATTGGCATCCCGGGCTGCGATGGTGCATTGACCGCATTCATGTCTGTGCGCCGATCCGTTTTGCCAACCTGCGGCGCAACGAGGTGAAATCCACCATTTCTGCCCGTGCTGCCGGCAGGGTGATGCAGCGCGGGCATGGAGAACTGTACCTTAGTACCGCGCAGGACATCCAGCAGCGGGCGGCACTGTTGCTGCGGGATGTACGCTATGTGATGGAAGCGCATTTTGAGATGACGCATGACGCTGCGCCGTGTGACAATTCGGGAAAATTTCAGGACATTGTAAAGCGGCGCATCCAAAAGGGACAGTTTTATCACCAGCCCTATTTTGGATGCCGGGAGTTTCCTGCGCAATTTCAACCGTGTGAGAAAATTCCGCCGTGTCCGGTGGAATTAAAAGGGGAGAGGGATCTTGGCTGGATGCTTTACGATATGGATTACACGGATCCGGAAAACATCGCCCCACTTTTTTTCCGTGCCAAATTGCAGGATGGCGTTTTGGAAATTCCGCCATGGGACAGTGAGGAGGTACGGCGATGATTTTGCAGGCACTGACGGAATACTACCGCGTTTTGGCTGACAGGGGAGAGATTTCTTCATTCGGCTGGGGACAGATCGGGGTATCGTATGCCCTGTGTATCGGATCGGACGGAACACTTGAGCAGGTGATCTGCGTCCAGACACAGCAGACGCAGGGGAAAAAGACGAAGCTTGCGCCGCAGACAATGCTGCTGCCCGCGCCGGTGAAGCGCTCCAGTGGAGTAGCCGCCAATTTTCTGTGTGACAATGCAAGCTATCTGCTTGGCATTGACAATAAGGGAAAACAGGAGCGCACATTGGCATGCTTTGAAGCGGCCAGGGCGCTGCATGAAAAGCTGCTTGAAAAAGAGGAATCCCCCGCGGCCAAGGCGGTTGTGACCTTTTTCCGGAATTGGAAGCCGCAGCGGGCGGCGGAGCACCCTGCGCTGGCATCCTGTTTGGAGGACATTCTTGCCGGCGGCAATCTCGTGTTTCGGTTCGGCGGCGCCTTTGTCCATATGGATCCGCAGATTCAACGGGTTTGGGATACCTATTATCAATCCACGGGGGACGGGCCGAAGATGGTCTGTCTGGTGACGGGCGAACATGTAACGGTGGAAAACATCCATCCGTCGATTAAACATGTGCGCGGCGCCCAATCCAGCGGTGCGGCATTGGTATCGTTTAACGCGCCGGCATTCTGTTCCTATGGCAAGGAGCAAAATTACAATGCGCCTACCGGCAAATACGCTGCCTTTGCCTATACCACGGCGTTGAATCACCTGCTCAGCGATCGGGAACATGTCTATCGGATCGGAGATACAACCGTCGTCTGCTGGGCAAAATGCGGCGGAGATGCTTATCAGAATATGATTGGTTGGTCCATGTTCGGACAGGATATGCGCTATACACTGACGGATTTGCAGGATGCTTTCAAAAATCTGTGCAGAGGAAACAGCGTGGAACTGGAAGAGACGCATCTGGATCCCGACATGGATTTCTATATTCTGGGCCTGTCTCCCAATGCGTCCCGATTGTCGGTGCGTTTTTTCCTGCGCAACAGCTTTGGCGCATTCCTGCGCAACGCACAGGCGCATCAGCAGCGGCTGGAGATTGTCAAACCAAGCTTTGTCAAGTTTGACACGATTCCGCTTTGGAAGCTGCTGGATGAAACCGTGAATCAGAACAGCCGCGACAAAACGCCCGCGCCCAATATGTCCGGCGCGGTAATGCAGGCGGTTTTGACGAATACCCGTTATCCGGCGACACTGCGAAACGGCGTAACGCTGCGCATCCGGGCGGAGCACAGCGTTACGCACGGCAGGGCAGCGATCCTGAAGGCTTATTATCTGAAAAATACACATCCCGATGTACCAAAGGAGGTATTGACCGTGTCTCTGAATCCTGACAGTACCAATGTTCCCTACAATCTGGGCAGGCTTTTTTCCGTATTGGAAGCCATCCAGTGTGCCGCCAATCCAGGCATCAATGCCACCATTAAGGACAAGTATTTCAATGCGGCGTCGGCAACGCCGGCCGTTGTATTCCCGGTGCTGCTGAATCTGGCGCAGAAGCATTTAAAGAAGCTGGATAAGGGGCTGGGGAATTACTATGATAAGCAAATCAGCGCGCTGCTTGGCAAAATGGATCAGACCTATCCGGCGCGCTTGAACCTGCCGCAGCAGGGCTCCTTCCAGCTTGGCTACTATCATCAGACGCAGAAACGCTTTGAGAAAAAGGAGGAAAACTAAGATGTCCGAACCGATCAAAAACCGCTATGAATTTGTCATTCTCTTCGATGTGGAAAACGGCAATCCCAACGGCGATCCCGATGCAGGCAACATGCCGCGTGTGGATCCGGAAACCGGTCTTGGCATTGTGACCGACGTATGCCTGAAGCGGAAAATCCGCAATTATGTAGAGACGGTAAAGGAGGATGCCACCGGGTATCGCATCTATATCAAGGATAATGTGCCGCTGAATCGCAGTGATGCGCAGGCGTATGCCCAACTGGACGTTACGGAGAAGAACGTAAAGGAAAAGAAAAAGGCAGATCCCGATCTGGATCGAAAGATACGGGACTGGATGTGCGCAAACTTTTATGATATCCGCACATTCGGCGCGGTGATGACGACATTCGTAAAGGCGGCGCTGAACTGCGGGCAGGTGCGAGGACCGGTGCAGCTTAGTTTTGCCCGAAGTGTGGAGCCGGTTGTGCCGCAGGAAGTAACCATTACGCGCGTGGCAATTACAACGGAGGCTGACGCGGAGAAAAAGGGAACGGAAATGGGACGCAAGTATATCATTCCTTATGGCCTCTACCGTTGTGAGGGGTATATTTCTGCGAATCTGGCACGAAAGACCACCGGTTTTTCCGAAGAAGATTTGTCTCTTTTGTGGGAG
>JAHZHV010000191.1 GCA_019420085.1 Christensenella sp. | reverse complement strand
GCCCGATTGCGCGCAATACAATGCAGCAGGAAGAAAAAAAGGAGGAACAGACAATGGAAAAGAAACTGATGATCGAAGGCATGATGTGCATGCACTGCAGCGGCCGGGTGCAAAAGGCGCTGGAAGCGGTGCCGGGCGTGACGAAGGTCGAAGTGGATCTGGAAGGCAAGTGTGCCACGGTGACGGCAAATGGCGTTGCCGATGAGACGCTGCGTGCGGCAGTAACTGAAGCGGGATATGAAGTGACGGCGATCGAGTAAGGAAGGGAGCATTGCACGGGATGCGGCGCTTGACAAGCAGATGGGCCAGTCCGGCACTGGCGATTACGGGATGCATTCTACTGCCGATGGGTCTGGTATTTTTAACCGTAGGCATTGCGGTGTCTGCGGGAGTGAACGATCCGCAGCTTTCCGGCATCTTTTTGCCGGTGTTTGGACTTACCGGCCTTGTGCTTGCGGTATCGGGTGGCACATGTCTTGTGCTGGAGCGACGCAAAAAACGTGTTCAGCGTGAACTGCTTGCTCGTGGACAGGTTGTGATGACGCAGTTTTTGCAGGCGCGGGCTAATTTAAGCGTACAGGTCAATGGGCGCTGGGGATATGAAGTTTACTGTGGCTATGGCGATGGAATGGGTACGCAGCATATCTTCAAAAGCGGTCTTGTCTGGGTGGACCCGACGCCGTTTTTGCAGGACGTGCAGATTCCCGTCTACGTCGACGGGGACAATTTTGAACGGTACTATGTGGCGCTTGACGAGGCGCTGAGCCAGGTTAAAATGCACGGCTGAATGCAGGCTGAAACCAACGTTTGTAAATGGATGCACCCCGTCTGTCGGAAAATCCGGCGGACGGGGTGCTTTTTTATATGGATGTAAAAAACAATGACCATGCGATGCTGCATGCGAATAAATGAAAAAAACACTTGACTTTTTTGTATGTTTTTTATATTTTGAGGATAAGGAATGCGTGTTGTATCGCGCAATGAGAGAAAAGAACGCAATTAATGTTTACCGCCTGTGTTTTTTGATTGTCTGTTTGGGTGGTGTATGTATGAATCCGGTCAAAAGGGCGTTTTTGTATTTGTTTCGACACGGTGCACGAAGCGTGATTTTGTTTTTTACGATGTTTGTGATGGTGTTTTGTTCCCTTGTGGGATTTTCCGTCATTTCCGCCGCTTCGGATGTAATGCTGCAGCTGCGGCGTGAGCTGAGCGGTTTTATTGCATTGGACAAAAACGGGGCTGAAGACGGTCCTGCATTGACACAGGAAGACGTGGATGCGGTCGCAGCGCTTGAAAATGTCCGCACGGTTGGGACGCAAAGCTATACGCGTATGGTCTTTCCGCAGCTGACGCTGCTGGAGCCGTCGGCAGGTGTCGCGGAAATGGCGCATTATACGCGCGTGTGGGGTGTGACGCAAAGCGCGCTTTCGCCATACTTTTTACACGGCACATTTGAAATTGCACGGGGACGCGCACTGGAAGAAGCGGATAAAAATTGTGTTCTTGTATCGGAGAATGTGGCCTTTGCAAGCGGACTGAATGTCGGGGATACGCTGCAGGCGCACTGGCGCATATCGGAAACGGATTACGATCCGGAAGGATTTGAAGCGACGATTGTCGGTGTGTATCGCGTCAATCAGCAAGATGCGCTTGTATCAAGTGATGGTACGCGATGGAATATTCCGGCCAATATCGTGTTCATGGACGCACAGACGCTCTATGAAATTCGGCTGAAATACGACGATGCCGGCGAAAACCGTACATATACCAGTGCGTCCATTGTGATGGTGGATGCATCCCTGGCGCAGCAGACGGTGCAGCAGATCGATGAGATTACGGGACAGCGATATAGCGTGCGCATAGATGATGCGGCATATCAGGCGATGGTGGCGCCGGTTTTGCAGATGCGCAGTCTTGCACAGGTGCTTTTGATTGTGATGCTGTCGGTATTTATTGTCATGCTTACACTGCTTCTTGCGCTGTGGGTGCGCAACCGTATTTATGAAATTGGAGTATTTTTGTCAATCGGAAAGTCAAAGGGCGAGATAATCGCCCAGATGTTCTGCGAATGTTTGGCCGTAGCACTTATCGCACTGGTAATTGCAGTGCCTGCAGCACAGCTGTGCGCGGAAAAGATCGGCGATTCGTTTTATGAAAGAGCGTATGTGCAAAGCCAGGCGCAAAGTCAGGACGAGGAGGAATCGCTTGTTCCGCAGGCACGGGAAGATGTGGTGCATACGCGCATATCGCTGCGTGGCGTGCTGCTGACAGCGGTGGTGGATCTTGCGGTTACGCTGCTTGGGACATTTGTCTCTGCGATAATGGTTCTTCGATTGCGTCCAAAACAGATTTTTTCCATGATGAGCTGACAGGGTACGTGTCAAAATGACATTCATGTTGATTGTGTATGTGTACCACTTTGAACTTATGAAAAGTAGGTTTTATGCGATGTCAATCTGTGCTTCAAATGCGAAGCCGTAACCATAAAAGGTAATGCGGAACTTTTATTGGAATCACAGCACAGGAGATGATTTTGATGCATGCATGGCGGTGTGCGATACTGCAGCTGAGAAGAAAGCCGGGCAAGACGCTGCTTTTGACCGGCATCATCTGCCTGATTTCGACGCTCGTTTTGACGTCGCTATTGCTGGTTGCGGCGGCGCGGCGTACCACGGCGCAGATGCAGGAAACGCTGCTTTCCGTCTTTACGCTTCAGCGCGATGCGTACAATGCGGATTTATACGATATCTATGCGCCTGCGCAGGGAGACGATGCGGCGTTTTATACAGGGCCGCGGTTGACACGAGATCTTTATGAAACAGTTCTTGATACGGAAGGTGTGGCGGATGGCAACTGGGAACGGAGAAATTGGTTGACGTATGAATTCAGTGATAATCTAACGCTTGTATCGGGAACATTTTTACACGCGATAGAAAGTGGAAATTATGAACAAGCGCACGAAGCTGGAACCCCTTTTGGCTGCCTGATTTCGTCCGAAGCAATCTGGTGCTATGCCAATGTGAATACTCGTTTGCACGGTGACTTTGTCTCGGGACGGCTGCAGTTGCGGCAAGGGCGGCATATTGTGCCAGAGGATATGGGCGTTGTCATGATCTCAGAGGATCTGGCCGAGAAGAATCATTTACAGATTGGCGACGTGCTGCATATCGGAGAATCGTATTTAAAACAGGAATTTAATCAAATCAATCCTCCGACACCGGAGTGGTACGATATTGACAGGGCGATTGCCGATCCGGATTTTCTGGATTCGCGGGAGTTCATTTATGAAGTGCCTGTGGAGATCGTCGGTCTGTTTTCCGTGGAGACGCCGCCGCGAAAGTATTTTGAATCCGAAGACAGAATACCGCAGAACATGATTCTGACGGATTGGACAACGTTTCAAACGCTTAATGATAAAGCAGCGACGTATCGCGGCAGAAAAGATAGTTCGATGAATTATATGCAAATGTATCCATTCGAACGCATGACGTTTGAACTGGCACCGGGTGCGACGCTGGAGCAGGTGCGTGAAGCGATTATGCAGCAAATGCCGGAGACGCAGCAGCTTGCCTGGGTGACGAACGAAGGCGCGCTGGAGGCGTCTGCGGCGCCGCTTGTGTGGCTTGGCAACATGGTGCAGAAAACAGGACTTGCCGTTTTGTGTGCGGGGCTTGTGCTGCTGGTGCTTGTGCTGCTGTTTTGGCGGCGGACCCGGCAGCGGGAGATGGGCGCGATGCTGGCGATGGGCGTTCCAAGAGGACGCGTGCTGA
>JAHZHV010000190.1 GCA_019420085.1 Christensenella sp. | reverse complement strand
GAAAGTACTTGGCTGGAGACGGCCCGGGAGGATAGGTCGCTGCCGGATTCTATTTTTAAGAAGCATATTCATTGAATATGCTTCTTTTCTTTTTTTCCACAGCAGGATACAATATGAAACAGTGCCGGGATGCAATCTCGGCGCAAATGAATCTGTCTATGAGGAAACAATACGTGGAGACAATACAACGAAGCGGAAGAATATGCCATATTTATGAGCACAACACTGATCACGATTCATCCGTTACGCTTTTTTGGTGTACGCAGGCACAGGCGCAGGAGGAAACGGCGCAATTGGCACGGATCTTGTGCCAATTACGATGTGCGTTATCCTGGCGCCTTGTTGCAGTGGAAGCGGATGATTGGTTCGCAGCATATTCTCCCTGGAAAGCGTCCGGATGTTCCCCCAAAGGTGACTTTGCGGGTGACGGTCCTGAAACACTTCGATGGTTTGCGCAGGAGGGCGTTCCGGCATTGCGGAAAAATGCATCATCTGCGTGCGTGATTGGCGGGTATTCTCTTGGCGGATTATTTGCATTGTGGGCTTTTTATGAAAGTAACCTGTTTGCTGGTGCGGCTTCCTGCTCCGGCTCCCTGTGGTATCCTGGCTGGGATTCCTATGCCAATCTGGCACATGCATCACAGCCGGCGGCGGTTTATCTGAGCCTTGGAAGAGGAACCGCAGACACGGCATCCCTTCATGTCGCAGGTTGGATGCGCGACACAGGCACAGCTTTTGCGGTTGCAGGCAGACCCGCTTGTATATGATTGTACACTGCAGTGGAATGCAGGAGGTCATTTTACGCAGCCCCTGCAGCGCATGGGCGATGGGTTTTCCTGGCTTATGCAGCGGATCCGATAATCATGAATGACAGGCAAAAAGGTATCATGTGCGGCTATTGGCAGCACTTGATACCTTTTTAATATGCTGGGATTTTATTGTTTGTCTTACGGGGAATTCATTTTGATGCGGCATTGCGCATTTGCATGCATTCTGTGACATCACAAAGCAATTGAATTTGCTCCGGCTTCAGCATAAGGATCCGTTCTGCAAGTTCACGTGCAGACTGTGCTTGCGGTGCATCATAACAATTCAACAGAATTTCATTGGGTGTAACATCCAATGCCTGACACAGACGCAGGAGCACTTCAAGGCTTGGAATGGATCGGGCATGCTCTATATTTGACAAATACTTGTCGTTAATATCGGCAGCTTCGCAAACTTCCCGCTGCTTTAAACCGCGTGCCTTGCGGCACGCCGCAATGCGTTTTCCGATGAGCTGGTAGTCAAGTGTCATGGCGCTCCTCCTTCTTCAAAATCTATTCTATGAAGAAAAGCGATACACTAAACACTTTTAAAGTAGGGAAATACACTTGACATAAGAAAAATATCAATTAAAATAGAATAATATACTATAAATAAGAAATTGGAGGAGGAGTTGTGTACCCTCTAGTATCGATTGTGATTCCTGCATATAACGCGGAAAAAACCATTGCCCGTGCAATTGAAAGCGTACTGGCGCAGTCGATTCGCGACTGGGAATTGATTGTCGTGAATGATGCATCGACGGATGAAACGGCGAAAGAAGTAGACGCATATGCACAGACAGAGGAACGCGTGCATGTGATTTCGTTTGAAAAAAACAGCAGCGTTTTTATGGCTCGTAAGTATGGGGTTCAGGCAGCGCGCGGAAAATATCTGATGTTTTTGGACGCGGACGATGCGCTGCTGCCGTATTCCTGTGAAGAGGCGGTGCGCTTGATTCGGCATGCGAAGACAGATATTGTGCAGTTCGGCACAAAACTTGTGAAACTGCCGGGTGCTGCGGTTTCTGACGCGGATATGCAGGCATTTGAAGAAGTGCTTACACCGTGCAAAGGGTTTCTGCGGGGAGAACAGATTCTCCGGCAGTGTTATCAAGAGCACACGTATTCGTTTACAGTATGGAATAAGATTTTTCGCATGGAGGTATGCAAACAGGCTTACAAGGCATTGCCGGATGCGTATATCAATATGGCGGATGATTTGCTTGCATATTTTGCGATTGCGTATTTTGCACAGTCTTTTTGCGGTTATCCTAAAAAAATATTGTATTGTTACTCGGTCGGGGGCGGCATGTCGACACAAAAGCGGTATACCCTGCGCCAAAGCAATCGTCAGACCGATATTTTAGATGCAATTTCGCAAGTGGAACATTTCTTAAAGGTTCAAGATGCGAGTGCGCATTTCCAAGAGGCATTTCATGCGATACAGGCGCAGCAATACAGGGCGGTGTTGGAGCCGCTTGCGGATTTTGTGACGCAGGCGCCGAAAGGCATCGCTTCCCAGGCGGTGGCACACTGCACGGATAAAATCGATCCGGTGGTTTTCTGCGATTATTTCGCCAGAAAATTTTGGCATGTACCCGCACGGTTATACCGCGCACTTGCTGAGACATTTACAAGAAAAACGGCGGAACCGAAAACGCTTCATACAATTGGGACATATTATCATCGCATGTATAACGGCGGTGTCGAGCGCGTGCTGTCACAACTGATTCCCTTGTGGCACAAGATGGGATATCGCGTGGTGCTGTTTACGGATGAGCCGGAAAACGAGCTGGATTATGCAATTGATGCGCCGTATACGCGGGTCATATTGCCGGGGGTGAAATATGACGGTTCAAATTTTGAAAAGCGTGCGCAGGGGTGGAAAGACGCCATTGAACAATTTGAGATTGATGCGATTGTCTATCATGGTTGGATAGATAGGTTTATGCCATGGGACATGTTGATTGCAAAGCTTTGTGGCTGCCGGTTTGGTATTCATACGCATAGTACTATGACACTATTTCAGGAATTGCCTGCATCGGAACGATTGTTTTTCCGTCAATGGCAAGCGATTTATCCATACGCAGACTGTGTTCTGACGCTCAACGGCGTAGACGACGTGTTTTGGCAATCGTGCGGATGCGAAGTTATGCCGGTGAAGAATCCGATGTGGCTGTATCCGACGCATGCGGTCGCGCCAAAGGCGCAATGCCGGCGCATCTTGTGGATTGCACGCATCAGTACGGAAAAACAGCCGTTGGATATCGTTCCTATTATGCGCCGGATTGTGAAAGATGCGCCGCAGGTTCAACTGATTCTGGTAGGCGGCAGCGATGATCCCGTCTTGCAGAAAAAACTGGAAGACCGGATCGGGGAAGCGGGCTTGCAGGATTCGATTCGCCTGGTGGGCTTTCAAAGTGACGTTTCATCCTATTATGAACAGTGCGATGTGATGCTGATGACGTCGTGGATAGAGGGGTACCCCATGACATTGCGGGAGTCGGCGCAATTTGGCATGCCGACAGTGATGTATGATCTTCCATATTTATTTGCACGGGGAACCGACAGCGGCGTGCTTCGCGTTCCGCAGGGAGATGTCAAAGCTGCTGCCGACGCACTGCTTGCGTTGATCCATGATGATGCCGCATTTCGCATTTTGTCACAAGGCGCGCTTGCACGTGCCATGCAGGACAATGCGATTGACAGGGAGGCAATATGGCAAGATGTCTTTGCAAGACTGTCTGCAGCCCGAATGCCGCAGCAACAGGATCCAATACAGCAGATGGCGGAAGAATGTAAGGATGCGCTGGAACAGAGTATCTGGCAGGCAAATAACATGGCGTCTGCTGTAGCGATGCAACAAAATGTCAACTATGGAACGCGGTATTATTTGAAACATGCCGTAGGTGCTGCGATGCTGCGTGTCCTGGGAAAAGACAGATGGGATAGACTGTATGACGCTTATGCGAGGAAAAAGGGCCGATTCTGATGCGGTCCTATCAATTCAGTACCAACAAAGAACGCCTGCACATTTTTCATTGCGCAGGCGTTCTTGTTGTTTTATGCAGTTCCTGTTTTATCAAGTTTGTTTCAAGGTCTCATAGGCTTCGGCAGCCTGTTCCCACTCCTGCATGGCGAGTGTCAAAGCCTCTTCCAGTTCGGCATAGCGGTTGGATTCGGCGATCATTTCCTCCGGTGTGAGCGAACCGTCGCTCAGGCGTGCGCCGCAGGATTCCAGTTCGGTTTCCAGACGCTGGACTTCGCGCTCGGCCTGTTCGCTGCGAATGCGGGCGGCCTGACGTTGCTTGGTCATTTCGCGGCTCTGGCGCTGCTGCTTTCGCACGGCGGTTTTGGTCGGTTCGTCTGCTTTATTTGCCTGTGGGTTTTTCAGCCGTTCCAGATAGGCAAGGTAATCATTATAGTTGCCAGGAACATCGATGATGGAGCCATCTGCTTGAAAGCAGACGATCCGATTGGCAAAGCGGTTGATAAAATACCGGTCATGGGAGACGGCGACAATCGTGCCGGAGAACCCCTCCAATGCGTTTTCAAGCGCTTCCCGCACGTCGGAATCCAGATGATTGGTCGGTTCGTCCAATAGAAGGGTGTTGTCATGATGCAGCATCAGCTTCAAAAGCGACAGACGCGCCTTTTCACCGCCGGATAATGACGCAACGTCCTTGAAGACATCATCACCGCGGAAGTAGAATACGGCAAGCGCATTTCGCAGCTGTCCGACGGTCATGCGCGGATAGCAGTTGTGCAGTTCGTCCAATACCGTTGCGTCGGACAGGAGTTCTGCCTGCTGCTGATCGAAGTAGCCGATTTCCACATTGGTGCCGCGCCGGACGAAGCCGCGATCCGGACGCATGCGGCCGCACAGGATTTTTAAGAGCGTCGATTTGCCGCATCCGTTTGGGCCGATGATGGCAACCCGTTCGCCACGGCGCACATGAAGATTGAAATTTTCAAATAAAGGTGTATCGGAAAAAGACTTGGACAGTTCCTGCGCCATTAAAACATCATCGCCGCTTGCAACTTCACAGGAAAAACCGAATTTGAGGGTTTCATCCTGATCGGGGCGTTCCAGCAGCTCGACTTTTTCCAGCACCTTTTCGCGGCTGCGGGCGCGCTTGAGGCTCTTTTCGCGATTATAGCTTTTCAGCCGCTCGATGATCTGTTCCTGTCGGTGGATTTCCTGCTGCTGCAGCTGATAGGCTTTTTCCTGTTGCTGGCGGCGCGTGCTGCGCTGCTGCAGATAGGATGTATAGTTGCCTTCATAGCGTGTCAATACGCCGTTTGCAACCTCGGCAATGCTGCCGCAGAGCGCGTCGAGGAAATAACGGTCGTGTGAAACGATGACAACCGCACCGCGGAAGGCGCGCAGGAAGTCTTCCAGCCACTGTACGGCGGAAAGATCCAGATGCAGTACATCCGGTGCGGACAACAGCAGTGTTGCAAGCGCCAGACGTGCCTGCTGACCGCCGGAGAGCGTTGAGGCCTGCTGATCATACTGGTCCGGCGTAAAGCCAAGACCGGCAAGCGTACCCTGCATCCGGCTTTTATAGGCATATCCGCCGGCATCTTCAAAGGCGCGGGATAATGCATCGTAGCGCGTAGCAATGCGTTCGTATTCACTGTTTTGTGCGAAGCCCATGCGATGCTCCAGTTCACGCAGCTCCTCTTCCATTGCAAATACGGGCGCAAATACGGCAAGCAGCTGCTCCCAAACGGTTCCCTCACCCGGCGGCGCGACGATCTGCGGAAGATAGCCTACGCGAACACCGCGCGGGACGACGACCTGACCGGAATCGGGGGTATATTCGCCTGCGATGACGCGCAAAAGCGTTGATTTTCCTGCGCCGTTGCGGCCAACCAGACCGATGCGCACGCCGGATTCCACGGAAAGATCCGCGCCGCGGAGCACATCGAGCGTGCCGAAACTTAATTGAATTTTTTGCGCGTGCAGAACCTGCATGGGATTGCTCCTTCATTCCTTTAAAAATACTGCATTATTTATTGTACCAAATCCTGCGTCATTAGGCAAAAAATATGGTATGATGCAAATGAAAAAACGGAAGGGAGAAAAACATGACGCGACGGCAGTGGATCGATGCGTGCCTGCGAATGGGAGACGCCTATGAGGATTACCCCTTTGATCTGGATCGCAATGCGCCGGATGCGTGGACACTTGTGCGGCATTGCCAGAATAAAAAGACGTTTGCGTTTATTTATGAACGGGACGGGCTCTGCCTGAATCTAAAATGCGAGCCGCTGCGTGCAGAGTTTTTGCGGCGCGTGTATCGAGATATTACGCCTGGATATCACATGAATAAGACGCATTGGAATACGGTTCGTCCCGGCGGGGATGTACCGGATGATGTGGTTTTTGCACTCATTCGACAAAGCTTTGTATTGACGGCGCCCAAAGATCAGAAGCAGCAACTTTATTGCGCTGCAGCAGATAGCCTGTTTTCAAAAGAATAAAAGAAGCGGTTGCATGTTCTTCCGCTTCTTTCTGTTCTTTGCTGTATTGTAAAAAGTGTTAAAAATGCAATCAAAGATTGGTCTGCAGCGGCGTATGTTGACGTGGTGGATAGGGTTCTTTTACATCTGTCAGTCCAGCCAGATAGTCCATGCTGGTTCCCAGTGCCAGTGCAATGCGCTTACACTGTTCAAAGGTATAGTTTCTTTTTTCGTTTTCGATTTTGGAATAATCACTTTGATCAATTCCTGTCAGAAACTGCATCTGAATCTGTGTCAGATTACGTTCTTTGCGAAGTTGTTTTAATCTTGTCATAGCAATCACCAACAAGATTATGGCATTTTGACCTATTGACAATTATGGTAATATTGACCTAAAATAATGACAGTCAATGGTATGCCTTGACCAACGAAACGGCATCGCTGTACAGAGGCACGGGATGAAACAACATGTAAAAACGAATTCAATTCGGATGCAATCATGTCAACATACAGATTGTAATGGGGATGAACGGGAAAAAGAATCAAAGCACATGCGGCGTCAGGATGCCTGGCGGGCAGTCTGCATGCTGATTGCCTTAATTGGGGCGTACAGTGGAATGGTATTGCTGTGGCGGTTACAGGATAGCTGGTTCTGGATGCCGCAGACAGACGGCATTTATTCTTTCACATATCGCATGGCATGGAGTCGGTTGATTGCGCTTCGTGTAATGGCTGCCGCTCTGGCATGGATTTTAATTGTCGGCAGTTTGCTTGCCGGATGCTACTTTGGGTTGGCTTTTCGGCGGAGAGAATGACAAAAGCGGGAAAATTACGTGATTTCCCCGCTTTTGTCTATTTGCGGAACAGATACTGCATTTTTAGATGCGATTTGCAATGCGCATCAAGCCATACAGCGCGCTGTCGCGATGCGGTGCGGTATAGATTGGCAGCCCTGTAGCGTGATGCAGGCGCTCATGCAGTGCGGGCAGTTTGGAGAGCCGGCCGCCGCACAGGATCATGCGATCAATCGCCGGATTGAATTCACGCAGACGGGCAATCGGCGCGCGATATGCTTCGGCCAGGGAGTCAAGCGCTGCGCTGAACAGCCCCGCAGCGGTAAAATTCGTGGAAGAGATATTTTCTATAACGCCCTCACCGACACCGAGGAAGAAATTCGGCTGCACATGCAGGCCCTGCGTATCGTCGCACAGGTTGGCAAGCAATATCTCCCAGACTTTACCGACGTCCGGTTCCTGACCGGTCAGAAGTTTTGCACTGTCGCGCAGATGTTCCACAATCAGATCCAGTACGCGACCACCAGGTTGACGGGTGTAGGTCATCAGGCATTGGTTTTCAAAGAATGGACGCACTTCCATTTCGGCGCGCACGTAGCCGGGCGCTACGGCGCATAAAATGGCGGCGGTACCAATGGTAAGAGACACCGCATGTTCAATGCCGTCGCCGGAGCCGTAGACGCTTGCCTGATGGTCGCCGATGGCAGCGAAAAGCGGTATGCCGCGATAGCAGCCAAGCGGTGTGGTTTCGGATACGATTTCAGGAAACGCCAAAGCGGATACACCGACGGCATCGATGACCTTCTGGTTCCAGACGCCTTCAGCGGCGATGGCAAAGCCTGTAGATGCTGCGTCGGTAAGATGGCAGGCATGGCGTGACGCATCGGACAGGTTACTGATAAGATAACTGCCCAAAGTCTCAAAGCGGGCACCGGACAAATCCATGGGCGTGTCGCGAAGCATGGAATACAGGCTGCATGCTGCAAGGCCTGCTTTGAAGCGGGTTCCCATGGAAAAGACGGTTTCGCGGCCAAGCGCTTCAAACAGTCGAACGGTGTCAGTTACGCCGTCTGCACGCGGAATATCGGCGCGTGCATCCTGCCAGGTGATATAGGGTGTAATTGGTGCATCGTCGCGCGTGAGAATACATCCATGCATTTGTGTGGAGAAAAAGATACCGCCAAAAGTCTGGCCGGAATCAAGCGCTTCATCCAGCATGGACTGTACATCCGCAAGAAGCGCGGCGGCGTCAATGGCAAAGTGTCCGCGCGGGGCGGAAAGCCGCGGCAGCGTGGGACGATGGGAAACTGTCTGCGCCGTGTTTGCGGCAGTGTCCAATATGGCAAGCTTGGTAAAGGAACTGCCGATGTCAAAGGCAATATAACGCATATGGAAACGGACACCTCCAAACGGGAAATAAAAAACGATGTGCTATAATTCATTATAGCACATCGATGCGGGGGAAAAAAGCGCAACGCAGCGTTCTTGTCGGCGTTATTTTGCGCGCAGCTTGAATGCAGACGCTTTTTTGGACATGGGCAGTGCAACGCTGGAGATGTCGTCCACAGAAACGCGTACGTTATGTGAAATTGGCTTCCATTCCACCTTGCGGAACAGCGCAACGGCAGTAATGGGAAGATAGGTGAACATGAAGATCGGGAATGTCAGTGTATACAGGAGTTTTTTACCCGTGGTGGTGTGGATATGCTTCCACTGCGTCAGCGTTGTAATAAAGCCAAGCACCAGAATCAGCAGACTGCCATTGACAAGAGACTGGATGACGGAAAACGTTGCAATGCCCAATCCCGTGCCCTGAATCAGCGTCAAGATAAGCGCGGTGACGTTGAATACAACGCTGAAAATGGACAAAATCATTGCAGGCATGATGTTCATGCACATGTCAAAGATACCGGCAAACAACTGCAGACCGTATTTGCGGAATACCTGTAAATATCCCTTTGCCCAGCGCATGCGCTGACGGCAGGATTGCCGGAAATTGACCGGCTGCTCGTCGTAGAGGACGGCGTCCTTGCAATAGCCGATGGTTTCACCACGAATAATATTGGCGACGGAAAACTCGATATCCTCTGTTAACAGGAAGAATTTCCAACCGCCGTAGTGCTTGAGCACTTCGCGGCTGAATAGGAAGCCAGTGCCTGAAACTGCGCAGCTTGCGCCAAGGAGCATGCGTGCGTGATTCAGGTATTGTGATTCGCGCAGGAACCACAGGCCATATCCGGCACTGATCCAGTTGTCGCCGTAGTTTTTCGAATTGCGGTAACTGGTGGTAATATTGTAGCCGTCGCTGAAGGTTTCGTTCATGCGGCTGATATAGTCCCCTTTGAGTACATTGTCGGCGTCGAAGACGAAATAGCCGTCAAAGGTGTCCTCCCCGTAATCACGCACGATGTGCTCCAGAAGGAACTGCATGGCGTATCCCTTGCCGACGTATTCGCGGTTAAAGCGTTCATAGACAATAGCGCCGTTTTCACGCGCAATGCGCGCCGTATCATCCGTGCAGTTGTCTGCGGCGACAAAAACCGTGACAAGTTTGGACGGATAGTCCTGATTGCGGATACTCTGAATCAGCTGTGCGATGACGGCACTTTCGTTGCGTGCGCAGATCAACACGGCATATTTGTGCATGCGCACCGGTGCATGCGGCCGATCTTTCTTTAAATGGGAAAGGGGAACATAGAACAGCTGATAACTGTAACAAAGGAAGAAAATGACTGCAAGCGTATAATTTACGGTTTGAATAAATGCTGAAAGCTCCATACCGACGGATAACCTCCTTGTGCAGAAATACTGCGACGTATGTGTTGTCCTGCCC
>JAHZHV010000019.1 GCA_019420085.1 Christensenella sp. | reverse complement strand
CCTGCGTACCCGTGGCGCCCGCATACTCGATCATCTCGTCCAGCAAAAACTGCCGCGCCGCCTCAAGATCCAGCTGCTGCATCCGCGCGGCAAGTTTCGGCCAGGCAAAGATGACGTTATAGCCGTCTAAAATCAGAACCTCGTCCATCACGGTCAATCGGCGCCGCTGCGGCGGCGGCGTACTTCATACATCAAAATTCCCGCCGCAACGGACGCATTCAGCGAGTCGATATGCCCAAGCACCGGAAGCGACACCAGAAAGTCGCACTTTTCGCGCGTCATGCGGCTCAAGCCCGCGCCTTCGGCGCCGATGACCAGCGCCACCGCGCCCGTCAGCGGCGCGCGCGTGTAATCTTCGCCTTCCATCGATGCGCCGGCAACCCACACGCCTTCCTTTTTTAATGCGTCAATCGTCCGGTTTAAGTTCGTCACGCGCGCCACGGGCATATACGAGGCCGCGCCGCTTGAAACCTTTACAACCGTCGGCGTGACGCCGACCGCCCGGTTTTTGGGAATAACCACGCCGTGCGCGCCCGCGCATTCGGCGCTGCGGATGATGCTGCCCAGGTTATGCGGGTCCTCGATCCCGTCCAGCAGGATCAAAAACGGATCCTCGTCCCGCTGCCGCGCCGCTTCCAGCATGGACGCCACCGTCGCATACTGCGTCGCCGGCACAATCGCGGCTACACCCTGATGGTTGCCGCCCTCGCACAGCTGATCCAGCCGCCTTTTCTCCACCGTCTGCACCACCGCGCCGCTTTTCTTGGCCATGGTAAAAAGCTGCGCAAGCGCCGGCGTGCGCTCTGCGTCGCAAAACAGTACCTTGTCCGGCTTGTTTTCGCTGCGAAGCGCCTCGCGCACCGGGTTTCTGCCAAAGACAATGTTGTCGTTCATCACTTCTGCTCCTTAAGCGCCGCGTCGATCTGCTGCGAATGCCGCCGCACCTGCGCCATCTTCCCGCAGGACTTCGTCCCTTCCGTGCATGCCCCGCGCAGGCATCCGGGACCGAAATCCGCAAACAGCACGGGCGAAACGCCCCGGCACAGTTGCAGCATCTGCCAGGCGACGGCGCGAATCTCCCACTGCGCGCGGTTGCAGCAGCGCAGGCGGAAAAAATGCCCGAGTTCGCGCACGTTCATCGTCACGAGCATGCGCGTCTCCGCCGCGTTGGGCAGCACAAAGCGCGCGTCCTCATTGCTGGACTCCCCGGCGTCGCCCAGCGCGTCGACCCATTCGTTATACCAGCGCTGCATCGTCTGCATCTGCAGATGATACCGATCCACCGCCGCCTGACCGAGCGCTTCGATCGCGGGCGGCAGCACATAGCAAAACTCGCCCTGCTCGCGCTTTTGCCCGACGTAGCGTTGCGACTGCACGGAAAAGCTGGCGATGCGATGCCGCGTAATCTGCGCAAGAAAGCTGCGCGACACACCGGAAATGGCAAAGGTAAACGTGGCGTGCTCCAGGGGCGATTCATGCCCCATGTCCATCAGACGCCGCAAAAACGCGGTCTGATCCTTTTGTTCCACACCCGCGCGCAGATCCTCGACGTCGGCGTTGGAATAACACAGCTTCGCCGCCATGGCAATCAGTTCATCCGGATTGCAGCTGTGGCGGATGAGAATCACCCGGGGTTCTACTTTCGGCATGTTTTATCACTCCCCCTTTTTTGCGCGGTCGCAGTATGCGCGCATCTGATCGATAATCCAGTTCGCCCTGTCCGTATCCCCGCACAGGTGGCAAAAGCCGATGACCGCCTCAATCCCCGTGGCGGCATGATAATCCGCCGGCGTGGCATGGTGCGGCACGGTGTTGACCCTGGCGTTTCTGGCGCGGGTGTACACCGCCTGTTCCTGCTCGCTTAACTGGGTAAACAGCGCCCGCGCGGCGCAGGCCTGCGCCTCACAGCAAAGATAGGCGATGCAGTGACGCTGCAGCACATGGCTGGACGCATCCAGTTCGCGCGCAAGCGCCGTCTTGATGCGCGCCTGCTGCACGGCGTCTCCGACAAAGGCAAGCACCAGGGGATTCATCTGTATCACGCGGCGATACGTATCCAAAGCAATCCGGCCTCCCTGTTTTTTTTGAGTACATTTCAAATATATCAATTCTACCATGCAATCACGGCGCATGCAATTGCGCAGGACGCAATCCGGCAAAAAGGCCGTCCGCTTTTTTCATTTTATCCCGCCGGAAAAATACAGGCGCGGCGCCGCATCAGGTAATGCGGCGCCGCGCCATGATAAAAACAGACGTTCATCCCTCGTTCTTTTCCCGATACAGCTGCATCGCGCTTTGCGTGATCTGCGCTGCCGTAATGCCGTTCATTTCCAGAAGCCGCGCATACGGCGCCGACATGCCGAAGCGATCCTGCACGCCCAGAATGCGCATCTTTGCACCGCCTTCCTGCGCCACGACGCTCGCAACCGCGCTGCCCATGCCGTTGATGACGTTGTGATCCTCCACCGTTACGATCGCGCCGCAGCGGCGAATGCAGTCTTTGACTGCTTCGTCGTCCAGCGGCTTTACCGTGTGCATGTCAAGCACCGTGGCCTCGACCCCCTGCGCACGCAGCGCGTCCGCCGCCTCCAGCGCCAGGCATACCGTGTCGCCGTTTGCAATCAGCGCCACATCGTCGCCGCGGCGAAGATAGACCGCCTTGCCGATTGTAAATTCCTGCGACTCGTCGTAGATGACCGGCACCTCGTCGCGCGTAAAGCGCAGATACACCGGCCCATAGATTTGCGCCGCCGCCTCCACCAGCTTTTTGGCCGCCACGTAATCGGCCGGCATGACCACGCGCATATTGGGAATTGTGCACATAATGCCGTAGTCCTCAATGCACTGGTGCGTCGCCCCGTCGTTGGCCGGCGTCACGCCGCCGTGGGAACAGGCCAGTTTGACGTTCAAATTGGGATAGCAGATCATCTGACGCACCTGCTCGCACATGCGCATGGACCCAAACGCCGCGTAAGTTACGACAAAGGGAATCTTCCCGCAGGTGGCAAGCCCCGCCGCAACGCCCGCCGCGTTTTGCTCCGCAATGCCGACGTTGATATGCTGCGCCGGGCACGAATGCTGAAACGCCGTCGTCTTGCAGGACTTTCCGATATCGGCGTCCACGACGAAAATGCGCGCGTCGCGCTTGCCGAGCAATTCAATCTGTTCCCCGAAACCGTCTCTTGTGGAACGCATCTGCATTGTCCTTACCCCTCCAATTCCGCCATTGCCTGCGCGTACTGCTGCGCATCAGGCGCCATGCCGTGCCAGATGACGGCGTTTTCCATATACGAAACGCCCTTGCCCTTGACCGTGTGCGCATTGATGAACTTCGGCCTGCCGTCCCGGTTGGCGCGCATCGCATCGAACGTCTCCAGAATCTGCGCCGCGTCATGCCCGTCGATATCCGCCGTCTCAAAGCCAAATGCGTCCAGCTTGCGCGTCAGGTCAAGATGCGGCATGATCTGCTCGGCAGACCCGTCAACCTGAAGTCCGTTGTTGTCCAAAATCACAAACAGATTGTCCAGATGATATTTGTTGGCGCACATCAGCGCTTCCCAAATCTGCCCCTCGTCCATCTCGCCGTCACCGACGATGACATACACGCGCGCGTCGCGCCCGTCATGCTTCAGCGCCAGCGCCATGCCGACGCCGACGGAAAGCCCCTGCCCCAGCGAACCGGTCGAAATTTCGATCCCCGGGCATTTTTTCATGTCCGGATGCCCCTGCAAAATGGAGCCTTCCCGCCGGAGGGTATGCAGATGCTCCTTTGGAAAATAGCCAAGTTCGGCAAGCGCCGCATATTGAATCGGGCATACATGCCCCTTGGAAAGGATAAACCGGTCCCGATCCTCCCATTTGGGGTCCTGTGCATTGACGTGCATGACGTCAAAGTACAGCGCCGCCACCAGATCCGCACACGAAAGCGACCCGCCCGGATGCCCCGACTGCGCCTCATAGATCATCGTCACCGCGCTTTTGCGCAGCTGGCGCGCATGCGCCTTTACCTGTTCCACTCTCTGTTTGGAAACCACGATGCGTCCCTCCTGTCAGATTGTTTGAAATGTAGAACGTAGGATGTTTACAAATGGTATTATACTGCTTCCGGACGGATTGTCAATGCCCCGCCGTCAAAAATCTGCGCCGTCTTCAAATACCGCCTGCATATCGGGCAGGTTATACGTCCCGCGCACGACCTGGCCGACACTTTCCCCCGCTGCATTCTGCGTATCGATCAGCGTATACAGCCGCGCATGCGCCTGATAGAATTTGCGGCGCAGCTGCGGCGTCGTCATAAGATGCGCGACCGTCTGATAGCGTATCCCCCGCGTGACGAGATTGACCGTCTCCCCGACGCTGCACACCAGCGGATTGTGCGTCATCTGCATGATCACATCGTGAAATGCCAGATCGGCTTCAAAGACGCTGCCAACGTCGCCGCAGGCGTCAATGCGCGCGCCAAGATCGCACAGTTTCTCCTTCAAAAGCGAAAGCTGCGTTTGCGTTCTTTGCTGCAGGGCAAGTTCCACAACGCCGGTTTCAATCATCTGCCGGATCTGCATCACATCGCGCCGGGAATCCGCCGCGCCGCTTAAAAGGATCTGATAGATCATGGGATTGAGCATGCGCACGCTTGCGCCGCAGCAGACAAACGTCCCCTGTGCGCGGCGAATTTCCAGCACACCCAGGTACACCAGAATCTTGATGGCCTCCCGCACGGAATTGCGGCTGACGCCAAGGCGCTGCGACAGCTCCGTCTCGGTGGGGATCTTATCCCCGCAGTGCAGACGGCCGTCCAGTATCCACTGTGTAATCTGTTCCAGAACCTGTTCCACGACCGAATCCGTCCCGATCTTATGCGTGCATTCCAGCTTTGTCATCGACTGCAGCTCCCCTCCCATTTGCCACTGCAACCAGTGTAACACGTTTGGCACATCATGCATAGCAAAAAACGCGCCTTTTTGTCACACGCAACCGGAATGCAGCCGCCCGTTGCGCGATCGTTGGTTGACCGCCATGCGAAAAAACCGTACCATCGAAGCGTAAAGACACGCTTGCATAGGGAGGAATAAAAGTACATGGTTTTCCTGATCGCTGGCATCCTGCTTTGCCTGACGCTTTGCATCGGATGCGTCGTGCTGATGATCCTTGGCATACGCGCGCTTTGCAAATACCTGAACGATTCAGCTGCGCGCGCACGGGTACAGCCGGCCGTTGAGACGCCCGGCGCGTCAATTAAAGCGCACCGCATGCGCTGCAATATGACGCAGGCGTTTGTCGCCGATGCCCTCGGCGTCAGCCGCCAGGCGGTCTCCAAATGGGAAACTGGGGGTTCACTTAGATAAAGATACCACATCAATCCCACGCTGACTTTTGCTCAAC
>JAHZHV010000189.1 GCA_019420085.1 Christensenella sp. | reverse complement strand
GATTCAGGGGCGGCCTGAACGCATCGGTATGCTGGCGCGCGCAGACTACAGGGCATCCAAGCAGGATCGAAGTGAAGCAATCGACATGGGGCGCCTTGCAATGCTGTGTGCGGCGAAGGGGCATACGGGTATGGTTGTCGGCTGGGAACGTGTCAGCGACGATCCGTATCGGGTGGAACCCATCTTGACGCCTGCGGCTGCGGTTGCAGGGCGCAACAAGACGATTCCGGATGATTGGTTTAACGACGAAAAGAACGATGTCAACGAGAAGTTCTTTACGTATATGCGTCCGCTTTGCGACATGCTGCCTCCGCAGATGGCGCAGCTGCTGACGATGCCGGTGACAGGACCGGTAGAAGAACTCGTTCCCGTTCGCTGAGCGTGCGGGACTACCATCACTTGACCATTTCAGTGAAGGAGGCAGTATGAGACAGATTTTTGTCAACTTGAAACGCTTCGATGTGCCGGTAAGCATGGGTGGAATCTGCCCGACGCAGGATACCACGGCTTGGGCGCGCGACGTAATCGACGCGGCGGTAGAGGCCGGCCTTGGACGCCTGGAGGGCGTCGGCGTGACGTTCTTTTTTCCGGAGGCGCTGATTCCCACGGCTGTGGCACAGCGGGCACGCTATGCCTGCGATGCCGTGCGCACTTTGACGTTGGGCTGCCAAAGCGTCTACCGGCAGGACGTTGCACCGGGCGGAAACTTTGGCGCATTTACGACGAACCTTCCGGCGGCTGCGGCGCGTGCACTGGGCTGTGAATGGGCGCTGATTGCACACAGTGAGGAGCGCAGGGATAAACACGACTTTTTGACGATGTACGATCCGCGCATTGCGCAGGATGCCGACTGTGCGGCACGCGCTTATGAGGCGGCGGATAAACTGTTTGGCGATGAGGTCGTCTGTGCATTGTCTCGGGGAATGGATGTTGTCTTCTGTGTCGGGGAGACGGCACAGGAGCGTGGGGAAGGTTCCTTTGAAGAACAAAAGCCGCGTATTATCAAGGTGCTGCGCCGGCAGCTGTGCGGTGCACTGGCACAGGCCAAACCGCTGCTTGACAACCGGCAGCTGTGGATTGGTTATGAGCCCGTATGGGCAATCGGACCCGGAAAGACGCCGCCGGGACCGGATTACATCGCCTTTGTCTCTGCGCAGATCCGACAGATTCTGCTGGAAGAGCTTGGGATGGAGATTCCGGTCGTCTATGGCGGCGGCCTCAAGAAGGAAAATGCTGCGGCGATCAGTGCGATCGATACCATCGGCGGCGGCCTTGTGGCATTGACGAAGTTTACACAGCCCGTGGCGTTTGAACCGGCAGGACTGAAGGAAATTATCGACGAGTATATGAAAAAATAAGGAGGCGAAAAAAGGTCATGAAGCTTGAATTTGAATATGGCAACGGTCTGATGGCGGCACAGCTGCCGGATAATACCGATGTATTTATCCCGGGTGAGACGATCCCGGATCCGCCTTGCCTTGCGCAGGATTGGGACAGCCTCTACGCCGCGACGCTGGAGAGTATCCGCAATCCCCTTGGCATGCCTGCGCTGCGCGAACTGGCGGCGCCGGGCAAGAAGGTCGTATTTGTCATTCCCGATATTGTCAAAGGCGGCTGTCAGCCCACGTCACACCGGCGTGTTTCTATTCGCGCGTGTCTGGACGAACTGTATGCCGGCGGCGTGAAAAAGGAAGACATCCTTCTTCTGTTTTCCAATGGTCTGCATCCGCGTGCCACGGTCAGCGAGATGAAGCAGATCCTGGGTCAGGAGCTGTTTGATGAATTCTACTATACAAATCAGATTACTTCGCATGACTCGGAAGATCCGGATCATATGGTTGACCTCGGTACGACAAAACGTGGTGATCCGGTGCTGATGAACAAGTATGTCTTTGACTGCGATATCCCCATTTTGATCGGACATGCACAGGGCAATCCCTATGGCGGCTATTCGGGCGGGTATAAGCACTGTGCGACAGGTATTACGCATTGGCGTTCCATCGCATCCCATCATGTGCCCAAGGTGATGCACCGTGCGGACTTTACGCCAGTGTCCGGCAAGAGTCTGATGCGTACGAAGTTCGATGAGATTGGCATGCACATGGAAGAAAAGATGGGACATCCCTTCTTCTGCTGTGATGCTGTGCTGGATACCTATTCGCGTCAGATCGCTATTTTCTCGGGCTATGCAAAGATCATGCAGCCGGAAAGCTGGAAGGTTGCCGACAAGCGTACTTACGTACCGTTTGCAGAAGAAAAGTATGATGTAATGGTGTTTGGCATGCCGCAGAACTTCCATTACGGCGACGGTATGGGAACCAACCCCATTCAGATGATGCAGGCGCTTTCGGCGCAGGTCATCCGGCATAAACGCGTCATGAAGGACAATTGCGTGATCATTTGTTCGTCGATTTGCAACGGTTATTTCCATGATGAGCGCTGGCCGTATCTGCGTGAACTATACGAGATGTTCCAGCATGACTACATGAATATCCTTCCGGATATGGATCGCTATGGCGAGTACTTTGCCACGAATGAAGAATACATTCGCAAATACCGTTTTGCCAATGCCTTCCATCCGTTCCATGGCTTCTCGATGATGAGCTGCGGTCATATTGCCGAGATGAATACCAGCGCCATTTATATTGTCGGCGCACAGGAGCCCGGCATTGCACGCGGCATGGGGCTGAAGACCCGCGCTACGTTTGAAGAAGCGCTGGAGGATGCCAAGAAGAAATTTGTTGGCCCCAATCCGCATATCCTGGCGTTGCCGCGTACGTTTAAGACGGCGGCGGTGCATCTGATGATGAAGGGCGAACAGATTTAAGGCAGTGTATATGCGTTGCGGAAGGGCGTTAACGCGCCCGTGCCGCAGGCCTATAATGAAGAAGTAATTGTATACAATCTTGGGAGGTCTTTGCGATGAATTTTGAGTACTGCATGCCGACGCGCGTGGTTTGTGGCGCCGACAATCTGGACAAGCTGGATGCGCTGTTTCCGGCGGGACCGATTCTGATCGTTGCCGACCGCATCATGCAGAAGATCGGTGTGACGGATCGAGTACAGAAGATCCTTGGCAACCGCACGACGGCGGTATTTACGGATGTCGAGCCCAATCCCAGTTTTGAGACGGCGGATCGCGCGGCGGCGTGTGCGCGTGAACTTGGCGTGGTCGGCGTTGTTGGTATCGGCGGCGGTTCGACACTGGATGTAGCGAAGGCTGCAGCGATGCTGCGCACGAATGAGGGCAGCATTGACGATTATATCAACGGCGGCAAGAAACTGGAGAATAAGCGTGCGTACCTGATTTGTGTACCCACTACGGCAGGCACGGGTAGTGAAGTCAGCAACGTGGGCGTGTTCACGGATCACAAGGCACATACCAAGCGCCCCTGGGTCAGCTTTGATTTCCTGCCGGACATTGCGCTGCTTGACCCGGTTATGACGTACTCTCTGCCGCCTCGTGTCACGGCTGCGACGGGCCTGGATGCGCTGTGCCATGCAGTGGAGTCTTACTGGTCTTTGGCGCGCAATCCCATTGCACAGAGCTATTCGATTATGTCCGTCAAACTCGTCATGGAGAACCTGATGACGGCATATGCCGAACCGCAGAATGAAAAGGCGCGCACCAATATGTCTGTTGCAAGCCTTTTGGGCGGCCTTGCCATGGGACAGACGCGTACGACGGCCTGCCACGGCATCAGCTTTGGCCTGACGACGAATTTCGGTATCGACCATGGTACGGCGTGTGTATTGACGCTGCCGTCTATGATTCGGCGGTTCTCCGGCGCCGTGCAGGAAGAAATGGATGCATTGGTGCATATGGTGGGCTGCAAGGATACCGAGGAATTTGCATCTGCGATCGAGAAGATGATGGACGATACGGGAATTTCCCGCAAGCTGTCTGATTATGGCATCAAGGCAGAGGATTTGCCGCAGCTTGCAAAGCTGGGTGCGACGGCGCTTGTAACGAAGAACTCGCCGGTTGAACTGAGTGAGGCTGACGTGCTGGAGACGTTGGAAGCGATTCTGTAAGTCTGCCTGCAAATAGAAACGAGCATAAGGGCGATGCACGGGACATGTCCAGACCCGTGCATGCAGCCCCTGATATTCAAGGAGGTTAATTGCATGCTTGACGAAACCAAACGCCGCGAGCTGAAGGCAACGGCAAACGAAATCCGCAAGTGGACGCTGGAGATGCTGATGCAGCTGAGCGAAGGCCAGTTCGGTACACACATCGGCGGCAGTATGTCGATCATCGACATTCTGACGGTGCTGTATTTTGATCAGATGAATGTGCGTCCGGAAGATCCGAAGTGGGAAGATCGCGACCGCTTCGTGTTGTCCAAGGGTCATGCCGGCCCCGGCCTGTATGCGACGCTGGCGCGTAAGGGATTCTTCCCCAAGGAGATGCTTTTCACGCTGAATCGTCCCAAGACGAATCTGCCCAGCCACTGCGATCGTATTCGTACGCCCGGCATTGATATGACCTGCGGCTCTTTGGGCCAGGGCATTTCCGCGGCTGTTGGTCAGGCGATGGCTGCCAAGATCAAGGGCAAGGATCTGACGGTGTATGCGATCGTTGGCGACGGTGAGATTCAGGAAGGTCAGGTTTGGGAAGCCGCGATGTTTGCGGGAGCACGCAAGCTTGACAACTTTATCTGCTTTGTTGATAAGAACAACTATCAGGTCGGCGGCTCGATTGCCGAGGTGCTTGATTACGGCGATCCGGCAGAGATATTCAAGTCCTTTGGCTTTGCGGTCATCGATAATGTCAATGGTCATGATGTCGATGCCATCCGTGAGGCGATTGTCAGCGCAAAGGCGATCCGCAAACCCGTATGCATTGTCTGCAATACGATTAAGGGCAAGGGCTTCAAGCCTGCCGAGAATGAGCGCCGCGTGCATAACATGCCTCTGACGCGCGAGGACTACCTTGCAAGCTGCGAGTATATCGACCAGACCTGCTGAAACGCACAGTCGCAAAGGAGAAAACATCATGGCTATTGAATATGAAACGAAACTTGGCGGCGAGGTTCTTGCCGATACGCTGATTGATCTTGTCAAAGAAGGTCTTGACATCGTTGCAATTGAGAACGATTTGCCGTTTACCTTCACTTATCGCTTTGGTCAGGCTTATCCGGATCGCTTCGTGCAGGCTGGTATTGCGGAGGCAAATTCTATCGGCATTGCTGCGGGTATGTCCGAGGCCGGCATGATCCCGGTTGTTCACTCTCTGACGCCGTTTATTACACGTCGCTGCTATGATCAGATTGTCATTTCCATTCAGTATTCCGGCCTGCATGTCAAGCTTGTCGGCACGGATCCTGGAATCTATTCCGAACTCAATGGCGGTACACACCTGTCTGTGGAAGACGTGGCAATTATGCGCGCGATTCCCAATATGCTGATTATTGATGCGGTTGATAAC
>JAHZHV010000188.1 GCA_019420085.1 Christensenella sp. | reverse complement strand
CGGCCTGCGTCTCGGTCACCGTATAGGAAAGCCCCGCAGGAAGGTTCGTCGCCGTGCTGTGTTCCCCGTGCTTCAGCAAAACATGCGCAACACCTGCGTCAAAGGTCATATCCCCGTATGTGCCGCTGACGGCTGAAGCGTCGATTCCCTCTGCCGTTCGCCCCGAAAGCGTGACGGTAAAATCCCAGCTTCGGTCTCTTTCACCCGCCGTGCCTTCTACCGTTTTTTCCACCGTCAGCGCGCCCTGGGGCAGGTCCTTCGTGTTGGTAAACGACGCCACGGCTTCCCCGTCGTGCGGAATTGTCCCTTCCTGTCCCGCGGCCGCCGTCTCATAACCGTCCATGTCGGCCTGCGTCTCGGTCACCGTATAGGAAAGCCCCGCAGGAAGGTTCGTCGCCGTTTTATGTTCCCCGTGCTTCAGCGAAACATGCGCAACACCCGCGTCAAAGGTCATATCCCCGTATGTGCCGCTGACGGCCGAAGCTTCAAGGCCGCCCGCCGTTTGTCCTGAAAGCGTGACGGTAAAATCCCAGCTTCTGTCTGTCTCGCCCGCCGTGCCCGCAACGGTCTTTTCCACGCGCAGGCTGCCCGTGCGGTGGTTTGCCACCCGCACCGTAACCGTACCGGAAAAAAGCGCGGTAATATCCGTATACCCCAGCTGGGCAAGGTCGGTCTTCAGCGATGTATCCACGCTGTCGTCATGCCGGTAGCACTGCGCAATCAAAAGCTTGGACCATCCCTGCTGCGCGGCAACCGTCAGTTCGTCGATCGTCGCCGCGTCCGTCTGTTCATACAGCCCGTAATCCAGCAGACTTGCCGCATTGGCGTACTGTAAATGCAAAACGTCCCGGTCCCAGTCTGCATCCTCCCAATGCATGACGCCGTCCCGGTATGTGACGTTGGAAGCCGCCGCCGCACGAATGTCGTGCAGCGTCACATCGACGCCGTCATCCACGGCAAACTGCACCATGCTTCGCATGACAGAACCCACGCCGCACAGGACGCTGACGCCGTCGCCGGCCCGTCCCGCATCGGCATAGACGCCCGTATCCTCGATGACGACATGCACCGCCGTTTCATTTTTGCGGTATCCTGCCGGCGCCTGCGCCTCAATCAGGTAATACGCGCCATTTTCCAGCACATGCCCGTCGGTGGGAAATACGCCGCCGCCGCTAAGGCCGGGGATCTGCGTCGTCTGGGTTGTAACCAGACTGTCGCACGGCCGCGCGCCGTCATGGATCACCGCCGTACCGTCGGCCTGCACCGTCACATCCTGCGCGCGGTACAGGTCAAACGCCGCATCTGTAACCGGATTGCCCAGTTCGTCCACCTTCTGCACAAACAGCTGGTTTTTCAGGTTCGTGACATATAGGTCCATGGAAAAGACGCGCTGCAAGGCGTATTGCGCCGCATCACGCGGGGGATCCGCGTCAATGCGCCAGGTATTTTCCTGCGTCGCATCGGCAAGGGACGAGGCGCTTGTGTAGTAATATCCGACGGTATACTGCGCCGCATCTTCATCCATGCAGATATGATAGTAGGATCGGATATCGCCGGGCAGGTTGTCAATCTCGACCTGATATGCGCCGCTGCTTGCCAGTGTAAAAAGATACGTGCTTTCCCTTGCCGCAGTCAGAATACTGTTCCATGCGCCATCCGGCATCACGGTCCAGCCCTGCAGCGGATCGCCGTAAACAGGATACCATTCGCCGCTTTCCTGTTTCTGGAATACAACAGCAAACATCACGGGCGCATCCACCGCATCGCTGCCCGACAGCGTCACCTTCGTATCGGGATGCTCCGCCGCGCGGATGACGTTGGGCGCAGTCGCCGTAACCTTCGCCATGGCATATGCGCCGTGATCCCAGGCGCTGTCGGACAAAAGCAGCACTCCCCCGGCTGCCGTCCGATAGAAGGAAAGCCCGATTTCCCCGCAGGCACGGTATCCCGCAGGCACATCCGTTTCCACCAGCACAAGGTCGCTGCCGGTGTCTGCATCCCCGTACCCGTACTGTTCAAACAGGCTCTGAATCGTAATGGGAAAACCGTCCTCATCCAGGAAGAGGAACGTTCCGTCTTCATCCGTGACGCCCTTTGCAATCGGATTTTCGTACGCCGTATCGCCGGCGGCATACAGCGTAAATTCCGCGCCGGGAACCGGATCGCCGATCTGATCGATTTTAATGAGGTTGCTTTCCGGGATGGTGACAAGATTGTATTTCAGATGCAGATTGGAATCCGTATTGCCGCGTTCCAGATAGAAAAAGTCCAGCGTGTGATAGGTGTCGTCCGGCAGCGTCACATCGCCGTAGCCCAGAAGCTGACCGAGCGTTTTTTCCTGTTCTTCCCCGTTTAACCAGATTTCACCCGTGGAAAAATCAATCTTTACCGAGGCGGCGTCGTGGATTCCGCCCAGATCCGCCACCAGAACGCCGTCGATGAAAATCCATGCGTCGTCGTCGCCGGAGAACTCGTACGTCACGGCCTTCTGCCGCTCCTGCGTGGTATGTCCGCCGTACTGCTGCACAAACCGCGTGGACATATGCAAACCGAAATAGTGGTTGAGCACCTCGTCCGTAGATCGCGATGCGTTCATCAGCGTATGCCAGCTGCCTGTCTGGCCGCCGGGCGGCGTGTAGTAAATACGCTCTGCATCTGCCGTGGCGGCATTGAAGGGAAAGAACTGTCCCACCGCACCGGACGCGCCGCCGGAAACCACGCCGGGGTAGTTGTACAGCACAAAAGCGTTGCTCTGCTCGTAGAACGCCGCATAGTTTTGCCTGCTGTCGTAATAATAGTAGCCGTCCCCGTCGACCTGAAGCAGCCCCTGGATATCCGAAAAGCTCTTCTTGCCCGATGCCTGCATATCCGGGTCGAACAGGTACGCCAGCGACTCCGTACCCGGCGCATCCGCAACCTCCTGTGACTGCAGGTTGTTCAGCACCGGATAGCCGTCGCCGCCCAGCGTGTTTTGCACAATCCCCTGATACGGATTTCGGTCTCCCGTCCACCGGTTCCAATCGTCCGTTCGCGAACCCGGATTCCCGGAAAAAAGAAGCGCATGCCCGTCGTTGATCCCCGCGTCAATGGGCGTCGGGTCCGATGCGTCCGCATCCTCCCGCTGCGTAAGCCAGTAGTCAAATAAGTGAATCGTCGTACCGTTTGGCGAAACGCCGCTTGCGGCATGCTCCAAATAGGGCGCGTCGGCAATGCTGCGCGCGGATGCCGGCGCATCCGCAAACCCCTGCGCATGCACCATGGCGGCAGGAATACACAATCCAGCCAGTACAATCCACCCCAATATCCTTTTTACCGTCTCCTTCCCGCTTCTCATACATGTCCTCCCCCTTTTTTTGTCTCGTCTGCAATCCCGTGTAAAAAAATACGTCCGTCCGTTCGAAACGCCGGCGGCATCGTTTCTTTCCCATGCGCTTCCCGTCACCGCACGCCGTGGAAGCGAAGCGCTTTTTGCGTTTCATGACGCGGGGCTCTCTGTAAAACATGTCTTTTACAGTTTTGTATTCATTTTTAAATCTATTTTTGTGATCGTTTTTTGAATACATACAAATCATATCACAGCGACTACAATATTGACAAGAGGGAGGTGCGCCGTATGTGCGTGTTTACGCCGAAGAAACAGGATAAAGAGGTCATCTCCATCCGTTTGCCGTCCGAAATGCTTCAGGCAATCGATCGCGCCGCCGCACAGACGGATATCAGCCGGAATGAGCTGATCAACCAATGTATCCAGTTTGCGCTGTCTCACATCGATACCGGCAGCAATGCGCCGCAGACGTGACGTACCCTTTTCTTCCTCAAAAACATGGAAACCACGCAAAATAATTTTGCGTGGTTTTTGCTTTTTTCCATCGTTTGTTCGCCGCAGTCCCGCGGCGGCACAGCCGCCGGACAGACAAAATGAGCCCGCCGCCTGCTTTTTTACAGGCAGCGGGCTTTTTTCATGCGCCGCGCGACCGCATGCGGGAAAAACACAATCCGGCGCTTTTGTCGTTTGTCCGTCCGCGCATCCCGGCGCGTCGTTTTTTTCTCATGCTTCCAGCGTATCGACCACAACCGGTTCGCCCAGTCCTCTGGCCAGAAGATAGATTTTCGCCGCGTCCTCAATATACTCCGCCCGCAGATACGCCTGGGCAAGATCGCGTCCGACGGCCAGCACGCCGTGATTTTCCAGCAGGCAGCCGCCCTTTTGCGCCAGCACGGCGACGGCGTTTTCCCCCACCGCGTCCGTACCGGGCGCGGCATAGCGCGCGCAGGGCACCGCGCCGCCCAAAAAGAAGTGCATCTCCACAAGCACCGGCGGGATTGGCCGGCGCACGACGGCAAACGCCGTGGCATGCGGCGAATGCGTGTGAAATACGGCGCCGACCTCGGGAAACGCGCGGTACACGGCCGCGTGCATGCGCCACTCCGACGAAGGCGCGTGCGTACCCTGCACGACGCTGCCGTCCAGACGCATCCGGACGATGTCCTGCGGACGCATCGATTCATAGCGCACGCCCGACGGCGTAATCAGCATGAGATCCTCTTTTTGCACATAAACGCTCATATTGCCGCTTGTACCGGCAAAAAGGCCCGCGCGATAGGCCTGCTGCGACTGCGCCACAATCTGCGCGCAAAGGCTTTCCATCTGCATGTCTGCCGCATCCTTTCCCCGTCCGTTACAAAATCATCTCGTATTCACCGAGCGCGCCGCCGTCAAAGTAATGCGCGACGTCATGCGGCGCATAAATGCCCCGATCGGTCACGATGCCGTCGATCAATTCCGGCGGCGTGGCGTCAAAGGCCGGATACCAGCCTTTAACCCCGTCGGCGGCGGTTTTCACGCCCATGGCCTGCAGCACAAAATCCGGGTCGCGCATTTCGATTTTCACGGTATCGATGCCCGTATGCGCGCGATCCGGCGCGCCGGTGACGTAGACGGGCACGCCCATGTACTTTGCCACAATGGCAATCTGCAGCGTGCCGACCTTGTTGACGACCCAGCCGTCCATGCAGATGGCGTCCGCCGCGCAGGTAAACACGTCCACGCCCTGCGTCTTCATGTACCACGCGGGCATGTTGTCGGTAATGACGGTCGTATCAAAGCCCATGTCGCGCGCGACGGTCGCCGTCAGCCGCGCGCCCTGAAAATACGGGCGCGTCTCGGCGCAGACGACGCGCACCTCCTTGCCGCGCAGGCGCGCCGTGCGCAGCATCTGCCCGACGATCGTCTCGCCGAAGCACTGCGTCAGCACCGTGCCGCGATCCGGGAAGCGGTCGACCAGATAGCCGGCAATCACGCCGATCTTGGCATAGCGCATGTCGTTTGTCGCAACGGCGTGCGCCACGATTGCATCGGGTACGTCTTCGCCCTTTTGCAGCGCGCCGCGCGCGGCGGCCAGGCACCCGCCGGTAATCAGACGCATGCGCGCCGCCGTCGTCGGGCGCGCATTTGCAAGCGTATCGGCCGCCTGCTGCAAAAAGGCAAGCTGATCCTGCTGCGTCCTGCCGCGGCATTCATACGCGGCAAGCGCCATACCCATCGCCGCAGCGGTATAGGGCCCGGCCGACTGCGTGACCATGTCGGCAATCGCCTGCGCAACTTCGCCGTGCGTCTTGCAGGTGACAAAGCGCACCGTGCGCGGGTAGACGCGCCGGTCCAGAATGCGCACCGCGCCGTTTTCATACCATGCGATATTCTCGTAGCGCAGCAGAAAGGCAAGGCCTTCGTCCTGTCGCGTCATCGTCACTCCCCCTTTTTGCTCATCCGAAAAGATACGCGGCGCTTTCTTTTGCGTCATGCAGGATTTTTTCCCTGTCCAGCGTATAGTAGGCGCCGTTTTCATACAGGATGCATCCGTCGACCATCGTCATGCACACGTCGCTTGCCTGCACGCTGTAGCAAAGAAGCGCCATATCGTCAAGCCGCGGAAAAAGATGCGGCGCGCCAAGGTCGATCGCGACGATATCCGCGCATTTTCCCACGCACAGTGTGCCCGTATCGGGTCTTCCCTGCATACGCGCGCCGTTTTGCGTGGCCATGGCAAACGTGGTACGCGGCGGCATGACCTGCGCATCACAGGCAAATCCGTTGTGAATGACGCTTGCAAGATGCAGCTCCTCCAGCATGTTTAAGTTGTTGTTGCTGGCGGCGCCGTCGGTGCCGAGGCAAACGTTGACGCCTGCGTCAAGCAGCTTTTGCACCGGGCAAAAGCCGCTGCCAAGCTTCATGTTGCTGGTGGGGTTGTGCATGACCGTTGCCCCGTGCGCGGCAAGCAGCTCGATATCCTGCGCCGTGACATACACGCCATGCGCCGCCATGACGGGACTTGCAAACGCGCCGGCGCGCGCAAACCACTGCGCAGGCGTCACGCCGTAGCGCGCCAGACACGCCTGGTGTTCCTTTTTCGTCTCGCTTAAATGGATGTGCAGCGAAGCGCCGTACTTTTGGCAGTCCTCACAGTACCCGCGCGCCACCTGTTCGGTGCATGTATACTCGGCATGGATGGAAAAATCCACGCGGATGCGCCCGTCCTGCGCGCCGTGCCAGCGCTTAAACAGCGCGATCGATTCCTTTGCACGCGTGTTATCCTCATAGCGTTCCGATTCATCAAAGCACTGCACCGGCCGCGCAATATTGGCCTTGATCCCGGCCTGAATACACGCTTCGATCGTCTCGTCGCACATAAAATACATGTCCGAAAAGCTCGTCGTGCCGCAGGCCAGCATTTCCAGAATCGCCAGCGCGCTGCCGGCGCGGATGTCCTGCGGGCGCAGGCGGTCCTCCGTGGGGAACATGTAGTCGTAAAGCCACGTATCAAGCGGCTGGTCGCTTCCAAGCCCGCGCAGCAGCGTCATGGGGCTGTGGCAGTGGGCGTTGACAAGCCCGGGGATGAGCAGCTTCCCCGAAAAATCGCGGTACTGCGCCCCATCCTCCTGCGGCGCCTTTTCCCCCAGGAACACAATGCGCCCGCCGCGCACGCCAATGCACGCATCGTGCAGCGTGCGGTACACGCCTTCCTCCTGCGTCAGAATATCCGCATGGGTTAAATACAGCGTCATAATGATTTTATTCCTCCTGCGTCAGCGGCAGCTGCATGCGTGCGATGATATCCGTCACATACGCGC
>JAHZHV010000187.1 GCA_019420085.1 Christensenella sp. | reverse complement strand
ATGTGTTTCATTCCACGGGAGACGGCAGTTTGGAACATGCGTTATATTGCGTCTACGGAAAACCGGTACAGGGAATGCTGCACGCCGTTTCTGCCAAATTACCGCAGGGCAGTTGTTCCGGATTTATCGGAGACATTGCGCTTTCCCGAACAAATCGCAAACGCGAACATATTGCAATTAACGGCAGACCGGTAAACTGCTTTGCGATCTCAATGGCAGTAGAAGAGGCGTTCGCTTCCCAGCTTATGGTGCATAAGTTCCCGCTTTTCGCACTGAATCTTGATATTCCGCCGGAGGTCGTTGATGTCAATGTGCATCCGGCCAAGCTTGAAGTACGGCTTCGGCAGGAGCGGGAAATCGCACAGGCATTGACCAGCGCCATCGCACCGGTCGTGCTGCGGCAGGAGAATCCGTTTGCATCACTGTACCGCGCACCGGCGCGGACGCAGATGCGCGTGACATCCGACATGCTTTCCGATCTTCCGGAAAACGCGCATCCCATTCCGCCCAAAGCGCCTGTTGTTTTAACGGCAAAATCGACCACGCAGACTGCACCGTATGCAGGCATTTATACAGAACGCATTCCGTCTCATAAAAAAAAGGCGATAGCAGCAGATGTATCGCACCTGAGAGAAGATACCGTTCAATCGCCCGATCCCCAAAACAGATCGGTGCAAAAGCCGACCGCAGCCACTGTGCGGCAAACCGCGCCCGCCCAGCCTGCACTGCATCATACCGATACGAAAAAGCAACCTGAATCTATCGCAGCGCATCAATCGGAAATGCAGTCCAATAAACAGGAGATCAAACCATCCGCAATGCCGGATAGGCCGGAAAATATCGAGTCGGAGAAACCAGCCTCACCGTTCCCAAAAGCGGTGCAGCAGGTTGCATTTACAACGCAGACGCAGGAAACGCAATCCACGGCATTGCCGTATCGCCTGATCGGCCAGTTGTTTTCCACATATCTATTGCTGGAAACAGAGCGAAGATTACTGGTGATCGATCAGCATGCTGCACATGAACGACTGCTGTTTGATCGCTATTGCGCACAGATCGACGCGCAAAACGTTGTGCGGCAGCCGTTGCTGGTCCCATATGTTTCGACGCTGAGCGCCGAGGAATTTTCTACGCTTTTGGATCAGCAAAAAGTATTGGAAGGCATCGGTTTTGACATAGAGGAGTTCGGCCCGTTGACGGTCATGGTGCGCACAGTGCCCATGCTGTTGGGTGAACCGCGTATGGATGACTTTTTACATGAAACGCTTGAATTTCTGCAAAACCGTTCCACGGCAGCTTCCTCCCAGATGCTGCATGCGCAGATGGCCACAATTGCCTGCAAGGCGGCGATTAAAGCAGGCGACGCATTGACGCAAGCCGAAATTGAACAGCTGCTTGACTTAATTGCAACGCATCGTGGTGCATTGACATGTCCGCATGGCCGTCCGATTTACTTTGAAATGTCCAAATATGAAATAGAAAAGCGGTTTAAGCGCGTATGAACCAACAAAAACCTGTCATTGTCATCGCGGGTCCAACGGCCAGCGGCAAAAGCGCCGTTGCACTGTCTTTGGCGCAGCAAATCGGCGGCGAGATTATTTCCGCAGATTCCGTTCAGGTCTACAAAAAGCTGGACATTGGAAGTGCAAAACCGACGCGTGAGGAACAACGCCTTGTACCGCATCATTTAATCGATATTCTGGAGCCATGGGAACATTACAGTGCGGCTTCCTTTTGTCAGCAGGCGCTTGATGCGATTTGTGATGTGCAGCAAAGAGGAAAGTATCCCATCTTATGCGGAGGAACAGGGTTTTATCTGCGGAGCGTATTATATGACCTGGATTTTTCCGATACGCCGCCTGACACGGTCTTGCGTGCCGAGCTTGAAGCGCAGGATGTACAGACTGTTTATCAAAAACTACAGGCGCTTGATCCGCAGGAAGCGCAGCGGCTTCACCCAAATGATAAGAAACGTGTCGTGCGTGCAATTGAGATTGCATTGTCTGGGATGAAAAAGGGGACATTTCGCGCGCAGCACAAACGATTTGATTTTTATCAGTATTGTCTGGATATGCCAAGGGCAGCGCTGTATGACAGAATTGATGCGCGTGTTGATGAAATGTGCAAAGCGGGATTTATGCAAGAGGTACAAAATCTTTTGCGTGACCCGCGAATTACGGCACAAACACCATCCATGCAATCGATTGGATATCGCCAGCTATGCGCCGTGGCACAGGGGGAATGTACGCTTGAAGATGCGATTGTGCAAATCAAACAGCAAACAAGACGTTTCGCAAAACGCCAGTTAACTTGGTTCCGACATGAAACGGACGTTGAATTTCTGGATATGTTTGCACTTCAAACCCCAGATGCGGCTGCAAAAGCAATCATATCCCGAATTCGCCAGGAATAGTTTACAATTAGGAGAAAATGTAAACCATGCAAGAATTATTTAGTGAAAGTCTTTATGGGGTGGTTAACAATAGTGAAAAAGCCTGTGCGCCGATTTTTGCGCGGATTGATGAAACGGCGATGCATGTACAGGCGCGCGTATTACAGGCATTTACCCAAAATCATGTTGCAGCAATGCATATGCAGCCTTCCAGCGGATACGGATATGATGATGCTGCACGCGATAAGCTGGATCGCGTTTTTGCAGATGCACTGCAATGCGAAGATGCTATTGTGCGTCCACAAATCGCCTCCGGTACGCATGCGCTTGCCATTATGCTTTTTGGCATAGCAAAACCCGGCGATACGATTCTTTTTGCAGCGGGAAAACCATACGATACCATTCACAGTGTAATTGGTATGGGAGATCGCGTTTTACCAAACAGTCTTGCCGCGCTGGGTATTCAGCACTGCATAACACCCCTGAAGAACGGTATACCGGACTTTGAACAGTTGAAAAACGATATAGTTTACAATAAACCAGCAATTGTTTACATTCAGCGTTCCCGCGGATATGCTTGGCGTGACGCGCTGAATTTGGCACAGATCAAGCGCATCGCGGCGATTGCACACGAAATCGCACCGGAAATTATCGTTGCGGTTGATAACTGCTATGGGGAATTTACCTGTATGGATGAACCATCGTGTTTCGGCGCGGATATTATGGCCGGTTCGTTGATTAAGAATCCCGGCGGTGGTATTGCGCCTACGGGCGGCTACATCGCAGGACGTGCGGATCTGGTTGCGCTGGCGGCGGATCGCCTGACAGTTCCGGGCATCGGTCGTGAAATTGGTTCTTATGCCGCACCGTATACGCCTTTTTATCAGGGGTTGTTTTTGGCGCCGCATGTCGTTGCGCAAAGTAAAAAAACTGCTGTTTTGATGGCATCGGTCTTTACATGCCTTGGATTTGAAACGCAGCCTTCCATACATGCACTGCGTAACGACATTGTGCAGTCTGTGCGATTTGATACGGCTGAACAGCTCATTGCTTTTTGTCGCGGCGTTCAGATGGGAGCGCCGATTGACAGTCATGTTACACCGGAGCCGGATCGCATGCCTGGATATGATGATCCCGTTATCATGGCTGCCGGAAGTTTTATTCAGGGTGCCTCCATTGAGTGGAGTGCTGACGGTCCCATCCGTCCGCCATATACAGCCTATATCCAGGGCGGTTTAACCTATGAACATGGAAAACTGGCATTTTTAACTGCGCTGCAGTATATGGCTGAGCAGGGACTGCTTCCAGATCTTTCCTAACGAAGATTCCGTATTGTCCTTGCCATCCATGCAAAAAAACGCGGCCGCTTTCTTAGCGGCCGCATTTTTTTGATTTACATTCTTCGAAATAATGCAACAACAAGTCCCAAAACTTTTACATCCTGGCTTCGAATCGGTTCATACAGATCATTTTCAGGCTGCAGGCGAATGTGGTCTTTTTCCCGATAGAACCGTTTTACCGTCGCTTCATCGTCGATCATCGCAACGACAATGTCTCCGTTGCGTGCAGTGTTCTGGCTGTGAACGACGACAAAATCGCCATCCAAAATCCCTGCATTGATCATGCTGTCTCCATGTACATTTAAGATAAATGTATCTGAGGCATCCCCCCGAATAAAATCAACCGGCAGGGGAAAGGCGCTTTCCACATTTTGTTCTGCCAAAATCGGACTTCCGGCGGCAACATTGCCGACAACCGGAATTTGCTGTATCTGCTGATGCAGTAAAAAAGCATCGTCTGCCTGCGGCGGCATTTGAGAAGATTGCGTTGTCTCTTCCTGGTCGAATCCAGTGGATTTTGAAATACGCATGACACGTGATTTTTTCTCATCCCGCTGAAGCAAGCCACGTTCCGTCAGCTTTTTCAAATGGCTGTGCACCGTGGATGTTGATGTCAAACCAACGGCTGCGCAAATTTCCCGCACAGTCGGGGCATATCCGTTTTCTTCCTGAAATTGTTCGATAAAAGCGAGAATTTCCATTTGTTTTCGGGTTCCGGCAACGGACATATTGCGCACCACCTTTTAAATTTCTGTATGTATTGTACGCAATACAATTGCGCTTGTCAAACATTTGTTCGAAAAAAATCCGAAAAAGCATTGACTTCGAACAAATGTTCGTGTAGAATCAAACCATCGAACGAAGCAATACAGGAGGTCAACTGATATGAAGTCCCAAACGGTTGTGGTTATCTGGTCGTGGAAGCGCTTTTTTGCATCCTTTGCTGCATTTGCAGTTCTGCTTGCGGTTTTGACGGGATTCTGTGTGGGCGGCGCAATTCAACGTCGTGCACAGCGCGAAGCAATGCTGCCAACGGTTTCACTTTCGTACAGTGCGATCAAAGGTTGACGACTTGTGTGCTTCACGGTTTTGCATTTCGTTGTGTAAATCGTTCTGTATATTTGGAATCGATACCGTTTCATCTTCATCATCGCGCAGCGTAACAGCACGTGCGGCAAGACGTCTGCGATCTTCGCTCATGGCTGCATAGTGTTTCCTTGTGGTATTGACATCCGTATGACCTAAGACATCTGCAACCAGATAAATATCTCCTGTTTCTTTATATAAGGATGTTCCATAGGTGCTGCGCAGCTTATGCGGTGTTATTTTTTTCAGCGGTGCACTGATGCGCGCGTACTTTTTTACCAGCTCCTGAACAGCTCTGACGCTGATCCGTTTTCGCTGTAAAGACAAAAAGAGCGCATCCTCATGGCCTGGCAGCGCTTCGATTTTCTCGCGCTGCTGCAAATAATCCAGCAATGCCTGTTCGACTTCTGTCCAGAAATACAAGGTAGCAACTTTTCCGCCTTTTCGACGTACACGAAAAGCATCTGCATTGAAATCGATATCATCGATATTCAATCCGACACATTCGCTGATTCGGATTCCCGTTCCCAGAAAAAGCGTCAGCATAGCCACATCACGCGTCTGGGTATAGCGATGAAACGCCATTTGCCGTGGCGTCAACGCCTCTCCGTTTTGTGCCGCATCAAGCAAACGGGCGACTTCATCCGGTTCCAGTCGAATAATATCCTTTTGGTGTAGTTTTGGCATTTCTACCAGGGCGGCAACGTTTTTTTCAATTGCTTCATGTTTAAATAGATATTTGAAGAATGTTCGCAGGCTTGCCAGTTTTCTGGATTTACCGCATTCGTGGTTTTCCAGTTGCCGGCCATCGCTGCTGTAATA
>JAHZHV010000186.1 GCA_019420085.1 Christensenella sp. | reverse complement strand
ACGCGGTAGAGCGTCTGGGGCGCGGGCGCTTCCTCCGCTTCCTCCGCGATATAGGCCGCGCCAAAGAAATTGCAGATACCATGCGCAATCGCCTCGCCGATTTCTTTTACATGCTCGATGATCCACTTTGCCGTATCCGCATTGTCGTGGAACTCGCACTCGACATACGCGCACGGCGCGACGGTGCCCTTGATCTCATACAGCGTCGGATTGGCCGTGACGCTCTCCGACGTGCCGGGCGTGACGGGCGCCAGCGCGTCAAAGATCGCCTTTGCCGCCCGGAACCCCTTGCCGGAACCGTCGAAACAAAAGCACCGCGTGCCCGTCACCTGCCCGTTTGCGGCGTTGGTGTGAATCGGCACGTGCAGATCCGCACCCCAGTTGTTGGACTCCGGCACGCGCGTATACATCGTGCCGCCGCCGACTTTTACCTCGAATCCGCATCTGTCAAGCGCCGCCGCGCATGCCTGCGCGATGCGCATGCACTGCGCCGCCTCGTTCGTGCCGCCGTACGCGTAGGGATTTTCCGTCTGCGAGGACGGGGAAAGATAAATTTTAGCCATAACATTTGCCTCCTTATGCGTTATCGGATTTCAGCTCCGGCAGTCCCGCCACACTCGTAAGCATGGACAATATACCTGCAAGCATAGCAGCCGATCCTACCATCAGCCAATTAACATCGCCCATGACCGCGGCTGTTCCAATTGTGGCCACAGCCGTCTGCGCGATCGTCTTAAGCGCGCGTACGCCTGCGGCTTTCAGCCATTTTTCAATATCATATTTCATTTTTTGACTCCCCCTTTGTCATATGTTTTACCCTGTCGCGCACCTCCGCGCGCTTTGCGTCGTTAAACCGTTCGAGCGTACCGACCAGATAGCCGGTAATGCGGCGGATACGTTCAAATTTCACGCCGCGACCGATCTGCTGCATAGCGCATCACCTCCTTTTCGTCTCAGCCAAGGCCAAGACGCATCACAATGTACGTCGCAAGCGCCGCCGCCACGCTGAAAAGCATCTTCTCCACAACGCCCTCCCAGCGCCGCGCCGGAATCGCCGTGATGCGCTTGACGTCGCTTTTGATTTCGGCAATATCGCCTTCCATGACGTTCTGTTTCGTCGCCATTTCCGCAACAGAGGTCAAAAGCTTGTCCAGGCTGTCCTGCCGCGCTTCCAGCCGGTCAATGCGATGCGTATTGCTCTTGCTGCGCTGCGCATTGTCGTGCGCTGCAGCAATCAGTTCTTCATGCGTCATGCCCCGCCTCCTTCCTGCGCTTCCAGTGCGGCAAGTTCCTGCCGCCAGCTTTGGCGCTTTGCAAGCATTTCTTCATATTCGCTTCGGATTTGGGAAAGCGCCGCGACAATGCCGGATATACCGTCGGCGCCGATTAACGCATCGACGGCCTTTGCGGCGATGTAGTCTGTATCCAAAAGGTTTTGCTTCAGCTGCGCAATCTGCTGCTGCACGCTCGGCTGCGGCGTGGGAAGTTCCGAAAATACAAGCTGCCCGGCCTCTACGATGTAGTTACGGATCGTAGATAAGTCAAAATCATCCGGCAGTTCCAATACTGGGAGCGACGTGTCAACAGGATACGTCGTGATGTTTTGCAGCCTGCCGTCATCGGCGGTTTGATAATTGACTTTCATTGTGTCATGTATCCTCCTGTGCAAGATCAGATGTAAGAACCAACCCGTACAATCGCAATATATCCCATGGGTCGGCAGATGGTCCGACGTGTGCGCCGCCGCCTATGTGTACCATGGTGTTTTTCTGGGATGCATAGACGTATCCGGTCGTATTGCATTGCAGTTCTACGCCAAACGAACGTTGCTGCTGTGCAGGCACGTTTGCATCCAGCGCACCGCTGCCCGTCCAGATGATGGGGTTACCGGTGCTGTTTGGACTTTTTACCATCAGCATCGGAAGTGGATACAGTGACGAATTTATCACGAGCACGAACATCTCATAATCCGCAAGCGCAGGAAGCAATATGCTACCGGAAGCCCACGCGCCGCTCCAAAGCAGTTTCGGCCGCGCCATGGCAGAAAGATTCCTGCGCGCTTCGTCCACCGCATTGGCGCCCGTGCCGCCGCATGGGATAGACAGCGGAGCAGCCAGGTCAATCGAATTGACTTGCAAAGATTGATACATGCGTACCGGCATATCGATCTCCATTTCATTTTCAAGCTGGCTGATCCGGCCGAAAGCAAGTCCTTTGCCAGAGGAATTATAGTTGACAAGCGAAAATGCGATTGCCACGCTGCGTGTCTGTGCTGTCTCGGCAAAGTCATCCTTTGCCACGATCCGGACATCCCACGCATTTGCGGCTGCTGCGGCAAAAACCGCAGAGC
>JAHZHV010000185.1:19415-21277 GCA_019420085.1 Christensenella sp. | reverse complement strand
ACTCGGTGATCGAACCGATGGCGATGCCGCTGGCAATACCGAGTACGGCGGAAATCCAGGGAGACAGCCAGCCGGCGCGGAAGTCGGCGTAAAGCGGCACGTTGCCAAAGACAAGGTAGCAGGCGACAAGACCCAGAATGACGGTGACACCGGCGGAAATCCAGGTGGCCAGATTCAGTTCGCGGGAGGGATTATCACCCATCTTGCGCACGGATGCATAGCCCAGGCCAAGCAAACAGCCAAGAAGGCCGCAGCCTGCAAGCACGATGGGGAAAATCGTCGTGGCGCGGAAGGTCGCTTCGGAGGCATCGGCAGCGCCGTTGAAAATGGTCACGGCGATCATGATTGCTGCCGCCATGGTTGCAACAAAGCTTTCCAGAAGGTCGGAGCAGTTACCGGCGATGTCATTGACGTTGTCGCCGATGAAGTCCGCGATGACGTTGGGCACGCGGCTGTCATCCTCGGGCATGTCGTGACGCAGCTTGGCCAGAATGTCGGAGGAGATATCCGCTGCCTTGGTGTAGTTGCCGCCGGCGACGCGGTTGAACATGGCAACCAGCGAGCAGCCGAGCGAATACGTGGAGATGCGCATGATCGATGCATTGCACTGCATATTGGCAAGCAGACCCGTACCGACGGAATCGACGTCGATGCCCCAGATCAGCAGAACGACAACAAGCCCCAGCAGGCCGAATGCCTGTACGCTCAAGCCGCTGATGCTGCCGCCGCTTAAGGCGACCTTGACGGTTTTTCCGATGTTGAGCGTTTCACGCGCGGTATTTGCCGTGCGTACGTTTGCATAAGTTGCGCTGCGCATGCCCAGAATGCAGACGCTGCTGCTCATGCATGCGCCAAGAAGGAACGTAAGACCGCTGGTGCGTTCGACAAACAGGGAAAACACTGCGGCAAGGATCACGACGACGATGGAAACGATGCGGAATTCCGTCTTGAGGAACGTTGCCGCGCCGCTTCGGATGATCTGCGCCATCTGTGCCATATTTTCGGTGCCTTCAGACAGCTGACGGATGCGGATATAATTCATAAAGATGTATGCCAGCGCCAAAGCAATGACGCCAAGAACAAGATACCATTCCATTCGGGATGCTCCTTCATAGTATTGTTGTTTCACGACGGTGACGGATTACATGTTTTACTGAGAGAAAACATAAGAAAAAATCCATAACCGCAATCAACGACGGATATTATTTGATGTGTGTCAGGTATTAGGCAGTACTGTGGTGCATACGCAGGTGTCTCCTTCCACATGTATTTACTTGATAAGCAAACAGTCCGATTCGCTTTTTCAATCCAAGCTTCAGCATATCGCATCTTCGTGTTAAGAAACCGACAAGAAATAGGGAAATTCCCGATAAAAATCGATAAGAAGGGGATAAAGCCTGTCAAATTTTCGTTACGAATGGGCAAGACAAACCCGCGGCATGTAAACGGTGTTACACCCGCGGGTTTGTCCAGATACGAGTGATGGTATGCTTTTTTTAGATGATCCAGCGCGGATTCTTTGCCGGACGCGCCATGATTTCCGCCCGTTTTTCTTCATATCCGGGGCGGCCAAGCAGCGCATAGGTGGCGTTTTTGCCCTCTTCGACGCCGGGCTGATCGTAGGCGTTGATATCAAGCAGCTCGCCGCAGTAGGCGGTTTCCATCATAAAGAAGTACATCAGCTCTCCGATGGTGAATGCATTGACCTGCGGCAGCGTGATCGTGCGGCTCATCTTGCCCTGTTTCAAAAGTGCAAATTCCGTTGCGGTCTGTTCGGCGGCGATCAGCTCGTTTTGCGTATGTCCGCCCAGGAACGCCACATCCGGAATATCGTCATAGCCGTCGGGAATGGGCATCGTCTG
>JAHZHV010000185.1:9626-19405 GCA_019420085.1 Christensenella sp. | reverse complement strand
ATCGTCTGCCGGTAGGCGTCCACACCGACGAAGGTGACGAATTTATCACGCGGGCCTTCCGCATACAGCTGGACCTGAGAGTGCTGATCGGTCACGCCAAGGGATTTGACGGGCGTCTGACCGACGCGCACTTCGTTGCCCTGCCGATCGAACTTTTTGCCAAGCGATTCGGCCCAAAGCTGCGCATACCAGTCCGCCATGTATTTGAGGCAATCGACATACGGCATGATGACGGAGATGTTCTTTCCCTTCTGCATCGCGGCATATTTGGTCGCTGCGCCGAGCATGGCGGGGTTTTTGCTGATGTCATTTTCACGGCACAGCTGATCCATATACGCACAGCCTTCCAGCATGGCGCGAATGTCGATGCCGCATACCGCGGCAGGCAGAAGGCCGACGGGGCAGATTTCCGAGAATCGGCCGCCGACGCCGTCGGGAATGACAAACATGCGCATTCCTTCGGCCTTAACGATTTTGATCAGATTGCCGCGTTCTTTGTCGGTCGTGGCGTAGATATGCTTTGCCCAGCTGTCACCCACTTCGCGCATGAGCGCGTTTCGGATGATCAGGAACTGGCTCATCGTCTCGCTTGTGGCGCCGGACTTGGAGATGACGTTGAATGCGGTGCGCTTTAAATCGATGACGTCAAACAGGGCGGCCAGACGCTCCGGATCGACGTTATCCTCGACATAGAGCTTCGGGAACCCGTTTCTCTGCTGCTTGGAAAGCTCGTTCCAGCGCATATGATTGAGCGCGAACTGAATCGCCGTGGGGCCAAGGGCAGAGCCGCCGATGCCCAGGACGACAAACGCGTCAAAATTCTCGCGGATTTCCCTGGCTGCATCCAGAATATCCGCCACGATTGCATCCTGTTCATAGGGCATGTTCATCCAGCCCATCATACCCGTGCCGCGCGCGTTCTGGATTGCTTCATGCGCCGCCGCCAGACGGGGAACAAGTGCGGTGATATCGTCGCTTGTAATGCCGTTTCCCTCGCCGACGAAGTCGTCGAACATGTTGTTGACATCCACACGGAGCCGCATCCATTCGTTGCTTTGCTGTGCCATAGATCAAGTACCAGCCTTTCTTTTTTTATTGTTGATTTTGGGAAAAACACAGGATCAGGCATGATGCGCCTGTCCCGGCGCATAGCCTTGAACAAAAAAGGAGGAGAAGGAGAATCTTGTCCGGGAAAAAGTTTTGGATTGTGATGGGCGCCCTGGGTCTGTGCATTCTCGTATGCATCGGCGTGGCTTTGTCCGGCGCGCTGCGCGTACGCAGCAATCGTGCGGCGAAGGTGTATGTCAGCGTCACGGACGGTTTTGACGGCACGCCCGTTGCCGGTGTACAGGTGTCCATTGCACAGACGGGACAAAAGCTGCAAAGCGATCAGCAAGGCAATACCGAGAATTTTACCATTGCCCGCGCCGAATCGGCATATGCGGATCTGCCGCTTGGCCTGCGTGCCGACTGGCAGGAGGTTACGGTCGTACTGCACCATCCCGACTATGTGGATACCGTGGTGCTCAACGTTGCCGTGACGCCAGGGCAGCAGCGCCAGTTGTCTGTGGAGATGTTTTCCAAGGAAGACCTGCCGTCGCAGCAGATTGTGACAATCTGTGAATCGCCGCCGCAGCAGTGGCTGGAAACGCTCGTGAAGCGCTTTTCTTAGGAAAAGTCACGCGTTTTGGCACAGGAATGCGTCGATGGAATCGCTGTCAGGCAGCGAGGGTTGCGCGCCGACGGTAAGCGTGGCAAGTGCGCCGGCAGCGTTTGCGCGCCGTACGGCACGGACGATATCCCCGTGCGTGATATAGTCAAGCGCAAGCGCGGCGGTGAAGGAATCGCCCGCTGCCGTGGGATCGACCGCCTCAACGGGGAAGGAAGGCACAAACAGCGAAACGGAGTCGTTAAAGATATAGGCGCCGCGTGCGCCGAGTTTCAGGACGATATGTTCGGCGCCGGTGCGTTCGGCAAGCGCGCGCGCCGCCTGCTCCCAATCCTGCTGCGTTTCAAGCGGCATGCCACCTGTGAGGATCTGCGTTTCGGTCTCATTGGGCGAAAAAATCGTCACGCCGCAAAGCTGATCCAGCGCAAGATCGCATGAGGCGGGACCGGCGTCGATGATGACCGGAATACACCGTTTTTTTGCCCAGCGGCACGCCTGTACGACGGCGTCAAAGGGAATTTCAAGCTGAAGCATGAGCCCGTCAAAGGGTTCTGCAAGAATTTCCGGCGAAATGGCGGAAAAATCGATCTGCTCGTTTGCGCCGGGAATGACGATGATGCGGCTGTTGCCGTCGCGCTCCACCGTGCAGATGGCAAAACCGGTCTGCGCATCGTCGCAGAAGCGTACGGCGCGGGTATCCAGACCCTCCTTTTGATAGGTTTGATACAGTGCGCGTCCGTTATCGTCATTGCCAAGGCATGTGGCGATCGTTACCTGTGCGCCCTGGCGTGCCAGCGCCACAGCGGCGTTGCTGCCCTTGCCGCCGGCGGCGTATCCGTAACTTTGCGCGCGGAACGTCTCGCCCGGTGCTGGCATGCGCTGCATGGTAACGATGAGATCTCGATTGGCACTGGCCGGAACAAGCAGGCGTTTTTTCATGAGCGGCAATCCTCCCGTTGTTTCTGTAAAAATTGTTCCTCCCGCAGCGAACAAAGCAGCGTGTAAACGGCGCCTGACAATTCGTTGAGCGTCTGCGCAATGTCCGGCTGATCCGCTGTGGCGGTGTATGCGGCAAGTTCAGCCGCGCGCACATGTGTGCGCAGCAGATTCAAGCGCGCGCAAAGCTCGCCGTCGGCAGGATCGATGCTGCGATGTCCGCCGGGCGGATTGTGCGAAAGCGCGTGCATCCTGGCAAGCGTTTTTCCACCAATCCGACATGGGGCGACCGTTTCGCCCAGTACTTCGGCCCGCATGAGGGCATGTAATATGTTTGTCACATCCGAAAGTGCGTCAAAGACCTCCTTGTGCCGGCACAGGGTCTGTATCAGCACAACTTCCGCTTCCAGCGCATCGATCATGCCCCGCAGGGCGATGCGCGGATGCGTCTTTTCCACATACTGATCGGCGTTCAGACAGGTGGTCGAAGCCATAGAAAATCCTCCGTAGACTTTTCTACATTATACCATGGCGGCGCGGCCGTGCAAACAAAAACTTGCAGGCCGTGCAATGCGCCGGAAAATCAATTGCGGCAAGACACTTGTATATTCCCATGCAATTCGGTATAATAAATGCTGAAGAGGTTGCGCTGCGGCGCGACAATAGCGGCAGGGTATACCTGTCTGGATTGAGCGAGGGAGCTTTCATGAGTAAAGTTAAAACGACCGTGCGCATCGGCGGAAAAGAATATACGATGTCCGGCAACGATTCGGAGGAATACATCCATCGCGTTGCGATTTATGTGGACAGAAAGATGTCCCAGATAGAGGAAAGCAACAATAATCTGAGCACAACGATGCTTGCTGTGTTGACGTGCCTGAATATTGCGGACGAGCTGCTCAAATTGCGTGAGCAGACCGACGGCATGCGCCAGCAGGTGGAAAGTTACCGCAAACAGGTGGAAGCGCTGACGCGGCAGCAGGAGTTGAACGCGACGGAAATGAACCGCCTGCAAAAGGAGAATATTCTTCTGCGCGAGGCGCGGCAGTCTGCGCCGCCGCGCCGCAATTGATGCGCGTGCGCGGAAAAAGTGGATACGGATCAATCGGCACAAAGACCGGTGGACGGCGGGCATGGATGGACTGTGCCCGCCGGTTTGTTTTTTAAGGAACAAATCGGGCAAAAAGATGCCCGCAGGCAATGGAGAACGTAAGACATGCAACTGTTTCACGAAGGGAAAAATCTGGATTGGCCGGCCGTTCGCACAATGCTGCTTGCGCAGGCGCGCACGCAGATCGGACGCGAGCTTTTGCAGGCGTGCCAGCCGCAGACGCGTTTTGACGACGTGCAGGCGCTGCTTGAGGAAACCGCGCAGGCGGAAACATTGCTGTTCCGCCGCGGTGACAATCCCATACAGCCGTTTGAGGATGTGCGCTCGATGGTCGCGCGTGCGCGCGCCGGCGGCGTATTGTCCATGAAGGAGCTGCTTGACGTGGCGCAGACGCTGCGCTGTGCCGAGCAGGTGCGTCGCGGCGTGGGACAGGATACGGAGGCGGCGCCTGCGCTTTGTGCGATTGCGTCGCTGATTGATCCGTTCCGGCGGCTGGAACAGGAGATTGAACGCTGCATTCTGACGCCGGATCAGATGAGCGACACGGCAAGTGCCGAACTTGCCTCCATCCGCAGAAAGATAAAGGGACGCAACGCCGAAATTCAGCAGAAGCTGACGGCAATGATTCACTCTGCTTCGATGCAGAAGTACCTGCAGGATGCCATCATTACGCTGCGCGGCGGGCGCTACGTATTGCCCGTGCGGCAGGAATACCGCCAACAGGTCAACGGTATCGTGCATGACCAGTCGGCATCCGGCGCGACGCTGTACATTGAACCGATGGTCATCGTGCAGATCAACAATGAACTGCGCACGCTTGCCGCGCAGGAGGCGCAGGAGATCGAGCGGATCTTAAGCGTGCTGACGGCGCAGGTGGAAGGTGCGTCGCGGCAGATTTTGCAGAACCTGCAGGCGATGGGCGAACTGGATGTGATTTTTGCGCGCGCTGAGCTTGCCCGGCAGATGCATGCGGTGCGTCCCGCTTTAAGCGGAGAGGCAAAGCTGCATATCCGCGGCGGCCGCCATCCGCTGATTGATGCCGAGCAGGTCGTGCCGCTTGATCTTTGGCTGGGGGAAGATTTTACCCAGCTGCTGATTACCGGCCCCAATACAGGCGGCAAGACCGTCTCGCTTAAGACGGTGGGCCTTTTTGCCGTCATGACGCAGTCAGGCCTGTTCCTGCCTGCACAGGAGGGGACGGTCATGCCCGTATTTTCCCGGGTATTTGCCGATATCGGCGACGAACAGAGCATTGAGCAGAGCCTGTCGACGTTCTCGGCGCATATGACGAACATCGTGCGCATTTTAAAGGAAACGGACGCGCAGAGCCTTGTGCTGCTGGACGAGCTTGGCGCGGGCACCGATCCGACCGAGGGTGCGGCGCTGGCGATCTCCATTCTGGAACAGGTGCGCGCCGCAGGGGCGCTTTGCATCGCCACGACGCATTACAGCGAACTGAAAGCCTACGGTATGACGACCGACGGCGTGACAAACGCCTGTGTGGAATTTGACGTGGAGACGCTGCGGCCGACGTATCGGTTGTCCATCGGTGTGCCGGGGCGGTCCAATGCATTTGAGATTTCGGCACGCCTTGGATTGGATGAAGCCATTATTCAGCGGGCGCGGGACTATGTCTCGGGCGAAAACGTGCGCTTTGAGGAAGTCATCGCAAGCGCGCAGGAACAGCAGCGTTTGGCGCGCGAGCAGATTGAAAACACGCGTCAGGCGCTTTTGGAGGCGCAGCAGGCGCGCAGCGAAGCAATTCGCTCACGCGATGCGTGGATTAAGCAGCGTGACCGCATGTTGGAAGTGGCGCGTGCGCAGGCCGCGCAGTCGGTGCAGGAGGCAAAGCGCGAAGGACAGCGCATCCTGGAGGAAATGAACCGGATGCTCAAAAGCGGCGCGCAGATCAAGCCGCATCAGATGCATGCGCTGCAAAAGAAGTTTGACGAAAAACTGGATACCATTGCGCCCGCGCCGCCGCTTGCTGCGCAGGCCACGCAGGAGGGCGTCGTTGGTGAGATTGCCGTAGGGATGACGGTGCTGTATAAGCGCCTGAACCAGAAGGCAACCGTGCTGCGCCTGCCGGATGATCAGGGCAGGGTGCAGATTCAGATCGGATCCATGAAACTGATGGCGGATAAGGCAGATCTGTATCTTACAGCGGGCAAAGCTGCGCCGCCTTCTGCGCCGGCGGCGCAGAAGACAACGCTTTCGGACGTCGGACGCACGCTGCCGCTGCAGCTTGACCTGCGCGGAATGACGATTGAGGAGGCGCGCCTTCAGGTGGATCAGTATCTGGACGATGCGCTGCTTGCGGGGCTTACGCAGGTGACGATTGTGCACGGCAAGGGTACCGGCGCATTGCGCGCGGGCGTGCGCGCCTATTTAAAGACGCATCCGCTTGTCAAAAGCGTGCGCGAGGGCAGATATTCCGAGGGTGAAGACGGCGTCAGCATCGTGACGCTGCGATAAAGCAGAATCGCAATCATGCGCAAACGGACAATCAGCGCGTGAAGCAGACAGACAGTGTAAAAAAGCTACCGAATCCGTGATGAAGCAAGGAGGAAATACGCATGGCAAGACTTTTGGGCATTGACATCGGCACGTCGGGCACCAAGACGGTGCTGTTTGACGAATACGGCAGCACCATTGCAAGCGCGACGGTGGAATATCCGCTTTCTCAGCCGCGCATCGGCTGGGCGGAACAGGACCCGGAGGACTGGTGGCGCGCCGCGGCGCAGACGATTGCGCAGGTGCTGGAAAAAAGCGGCACACGCGGGGATGAAGTGACCGGCGTCGGCCTTTCGGGGCAGATGCACGGTATGGTGCTCCTTGGCGCGGACAACGAGGTGCTGCGTCCGGCGATCATCTGGTGCGACCAGCGCACGCAGAAGCAGTGCGACGACATCACGCGCATTATCGGCCGTCAGCGCCTCATTGAGATTACGGCAAACCCTGCCATTACGGGCTTTACGGCCTCCAAGATCATGTGGGTCAAGGAGCATCAGCCGGAAATTTACGAAAAGATTCATAAGATCCTGCTGCCAAAGGATTACATTCGCTTCCGGCTGACCGGCGAATTTGCAACGGAGGTCTCCGACGCAAGCGGTATGCAGCTTCTGGACGTGCCCAATCGCTGCTGGAGCCGCGAAGTGCTGTCCAAACTGGAGATTCCCTATGAATGGATGGCGGATGTCTACGAATCGGCGGTTGTCAGTGCGAAGGTTGATGCCCGCGGCGCGCGGGAAACAGGGCTTGCCGTGGGCGTGCCGGTCGTCGGTGGCGGCGGCGATCAGGCCGCAGGTGCGGTCGGCAACGGCATTGTGCGTCAGGGGATCGTCTCGGCGACAATCGGTTCTTCCGGCGTTGTGTTTGCACATACCGATAACATTGCCATCGACCCCAAGGGGCGCGTGCATACCTTCTGTCATGCCGTGCCGGGCGCCTGGCATATTATGGGCGTGACGCAGGGGGCGGGCATTTCGCTCAAATGGCTGCGTGATCAGTTCATGGGACAGGAACGCGACATTGCCGCCAGCATGCAGATCGATCCCTACGATCTGATGAATCAGGAGGCGGCGCTTGCCGCGCCGGGCTGTGACGGGCTGATTTTCCTGCCATATATGATGGGAGAACGCACGCCGCATCTGGATGCCGATGCAAGGGGCGTATTCTTTGGCTTAACGGCGGCGCACACGCGGCGCGACGTCATCCGTGCCGTGATGGAGGGCGTGTCCTACAGCCTGCTTGACTGCATGAATATCATCCGGCAGATGGGATGCCAGGCGCAGGTCGTTCGCGCTTCCGGCGGCGGCGCAAGAAGCGCGCTTTGGCGGCAGATGCTGGCCGACATGTTCCGCACGGATGTGGCGACGATCCAGTCGGCAGAAGGTCCGGCCCTTGGCGCGGCGCTGCTTGCGGGCGTCGGTACGGGCGTGTATGACAGCGTGCCCCAGGCCTGTGAACAGGTCATCGTACAAAATGCCGCGCAGAAACCGGAGGAAGCGGCCGCTGATGCATATGCGGCATTTTATCCGATCTATACGGCGCTGTATCCCGCGCTGCGTGACAGCTATCGTAGTGTCGCGCAGGTTCTGGCGCGATGAAGGATTCCGCTTTGCAGGCGCCTGCACGCCGTACGGATGGGCAGGAGACAAAACGAATCCTGATTGTAGACGACGATACGAATATTGCACATCTGATCGGGTTGTATCTGGATAAGGAGGGCTGGGAGCCTGTTGTCGCGGCAAGCGGCGATGCGGCGCTTGCCTGCCTGCAGAAGGATTCCTATGCGCTGATGCTGCTGGACGTCATGCTGCCGGGCTGCGACGGGTTTGAGGTGCTGCGCCGCTGCCGCGGCGTACAGCAGATTCCGGTGATCATGATTACGGCAAGAGATGCTGCAAGCGATAAAATCGCCGGATTGGATCTTGGTGCGGACGACTATGTGACAAAGCCGTTTGACATGCATGAACTGATGGCGCGCGTGCGCGCCGTACTGCGCAGAAGCAGCATGCAGACAACGCAAAGATGCATCCGTATAGCAAACCTGACGATCGATCTGAACGATTATTCGGTTGCGTGCGGGACAAAGACGTATCAACTGCCGCCCAAGCAGACGGAACTTCTGTACTATCTTGCGGCGCATCCCAATCGCGTGTTCTCGCGCGAGCAGCTTCTGCGGGAGGTTTGGGGATATGACTATTACGGTGCGTCCCGCACGGTCGATGTCCATGTAAAGCGTCTGCGCCAGACATTTGCCGATACCGCACAGGGATGGCAGATCAGTACGATCTGGGCAGTTGGCTATAAGTTTGAGGTGACATGATGCTGCGCAGCATTCGTTGGAAGCTGCTTGCCAGCTATCTTTTGCTTGCCGTTTTGATCCTGGCTACGTTCGGCGGCATTTTTTTGAAGGATTATCTGGATGAGTATGTTGATACGCAGCGGCAGCTGATGCGCAGTGATGCGCAGATGCTGGCTGCGACAGCAAATCGAAATGTGACGCAGAGCCTTGAGAATGTGCGCTTTTTTGATCGCGTGGTATACTGTGCCGGACGCTATGACGGTGTGATCTGGCTGATTGATGCAGACGGACAGACAATTGCATATGACAGTGCCACGCAGCAGACAGTCAACATAACGCTGGATACACAGACGCGCGATGCGGTGCTTCAGGAGGCAGGATCAGGCAGCGGTGCGCAGTTTGATGCATTGTTTCGCGATTTTTTTCCTGAAAAGATGATTGGCGCCTATGCGCATGTCTATCGCAGTACAGATAAGCAGAAACACGGCGCTGTAGTAATTTTCATGCGTATGCGCGCGGTATATGCGCAGATGTGGTCGGTTGCCGCCAGCGTGGCTGTAGCGGGTATGGCTGCATTATTCGGTGGTGTGCTGCTGATGGCATACTATACAAGAAGTATCATCAATCCGCTCAAACAGATTGCTTCGGCAGCGCAGCGGGTACAGCGCGGCGACTTTTCCGTTCGTGTGCAGGTGAAAAGCGACGATGAAATCGGGCAAATGGCCGACTCTTTCAATGCAATGCTTGTTCAGCTGGATGATGTTGAGCAGCGAAGACGCAAGTTTGTGGCGGATGTTTCGCATGAACTGCGTACGCCGCTTACCAGTTTGCAGGGATATCTGCAGGGTTTTGCCGATGGCGTCATTGCGCCGCAGCAGTGGCCGCATTATGCACAGATTGCGCTTTCGGAGGCAAAGCGGATGTCGGTTCTGGTTCGTGACCTTCTGGAACTGACTCGGTATTCCAATGGAAGCATTGTGCTGGAGCGCTGCCGCTTTGATGTATGTGCACTGTGCGTACGTGTGCTGACTGAGATGCAGGATAAAATCCAGGACAAGGGATTGACGGCAGGTACATCGTTTTCCCGCAGTCCCTGTTATGCATTTGCAGATCCCATGCGCATCGAACAGGTTTTGGTCAATCTGGCAGATAACGCGGTCAAGTTCACGCCTAAGGGCGGCAGTGTGATACTGTCGGTCCGCCCGCAGGGAAACCGGGTGTATATTCAGGTGACCGACACGGGGATCGGTATG
>JAHZHV010000185.1:0-9616 GCA_019420085.1 Christensenella sp. | reverse complement strand
GGACGAGGAAACCTGTCAGCGTGTTTTCGACCGCTTTTACCAGCACAATGAAGCGCGAACGCCCGGCAGCGGGTACGGACTTGGACTTTCGATCGTGCGGGAAATTGTCCAGCTTCACGGTGCGAAATTGGAGCTGTCTTCCTGTGAGGGAAAAGGAACGACCTTTACGCTGATTTTGCCGTCAGAACAGGGGAAATAAAAAATAAGCCGCCGGGCGCAGCGCATGCTGTACCCGGCGGCTTGTTGATTGGATGGGGGATCAATGAAATATTGGCGCCTGCGCGCTGAACTGTACGCAGACGGATCAACTGCCGCAGCGCTTTTTAATAAAGGCTCTTGATGATATCAACGCACCGGTCAAAGCCAAGCGTTCCGCTGTTGAGTGTAATATCGTAGTTTTGTGCATGCCCCCATTTCATATCCGTGTAGAAACGGTGATAGGCGGCGCGCCGTTTATCCTTATCTTTCAAACGCTGTTGCGCGGAAAGCTCGCGCGCACCGTATTCTCTTACAATGCGTTCGGCGCGAAAATCCATATCCGCATGAATAAAGACTTTGAGACAATCGGCCGTGTCGCGCAGGATGTAATCCGCGCATCGGCCCACGATCACGCAGGAATGCTTTTGCGCAAGCTCCGTAATGATCTTATACTGAATTTTCCAAAGATAGTCCGCATTGTTTGGGCCGACGGCCGGATGCGAAAAGGCGGCGCTTAAAAACCCGCCGGGTGCATATTCGCCCGCGTCCTCAATGTAGTGTTCATTAAAACCGCTTTCCTGTGCAATTTTGTGCAGCAGTTCATTGTCATAGCAGGGAATGCCAAGTTCTTCTGCAACTTTTTTCCCGATGGTGTGACCGCCGCTGCCGAATTCACGGCTGATGGTGATAACTCTGTTCTTCATTTTGCATGGACTCCTTTCATCAAACCAGTTGTTGCGTGTCGGATGTGCGCAGGCGTTCCAGCTTGTGCAGCTGATTCCTCTCATAAAGAATCAGAAGGACACAGAGGATGAACGCAAGACCATCTGCGACAGGCCCCGTCCACAGCACGCCCATTACGCCGATTGCCCGGGGGAGAAGAATGACAGTTGGTACGAAGAAAATAATTTGTCTGGATAAAGAAAGAAGGGCGGATTTCAGCGGCTTGCCGACAGCCTGCAGATAGACCGCAACGACGGTCTGAAAACCGGTAAACGGACAAAGAAGAAGGAAGATGCGGAAGGCTTTTACTGCAAATTCATTATACAATCCTTCCTCGGATCCGAACAGGGAAACGACGCACATCGGTGCAAATTGAAAGATTAAAAATGCGACTACGGAAATGATTTCAGAGACGACAAGTGCAATGTCGAGCGCTTTTTTTACGCGCAGGAAATTTTTTGCACCGTAGTTGAAGCCGATAATGGGTTGTGCGCCAACGCTGATGCCGATCAAAATGGAAATGAGAATCTGGTTGACCTTCATCACGATGCCGGTTGCCGTCAGGGGAATCTCAGGTCCGTAGATGGAGGACGCACCGTAGTCTGCCAACAGGTTGTTTGTCAGCGCCATGACGATGGTAATGGCAAACTGCGTGATGAAACTGCTGATCCCAAGGCGCAGAACATCTGTGCAGACTTTTGCGTTGAGCTTGAAGGCAGCCGCATCAAAGCTTGCAGATTGAAAACGGTGAAGATATACAACGGAAAAGATAAAAGACGCAACTTGCCCCATAACCGTGGCGATTGCGGCGCCGCGGACGCCCATGTGAAAAACAAAGATGAATACAGGATCAAAAATGGTATTGATGACGGCGCCCAGAATCATGGAAAGCATCGCGTATTTGGGATTTCCGTCTGCGCGGATCATGCTGTTAAGCGCGGCGGAGATCATCATGAATGGAAGACCGATGCCGATGATGCTGCCATATTCCAGTGCATAGGGCCGCAGTGTATCCGTTGCGCCGAACAGGTTCAGAATCGGATTGATGAAGATCAGGAATACTGCCATCAGCACAATGCTGACAATGGTTACCATGCAAATGGCATTTCCCACGCCTTTTTTGGCTCGTTTCCGGTCGCCTTCGCCCAATCTCAAACTTAAATAGGCAGCGCCTCCGTCACCGATCATCAGCGAAAGCGCAAGCGCGATGATTGTGATCGGGAAGACGACGTTTGTTGCGCCGTTTCCAAGATAGCCGACGCCCCAACCGATAAAGATCTGATCCACGATGTTGTAAAGCGAGTTTACAAGCAGCGAAATGACGCATGGAACTGCAAACTTCAGGATCAGCTTTCCGATTGGTTCGCTCGAAAAGGGACTTTTGGTTTCTGAAACGGTTTTTTGCATGTTTTTTTGCTCTCTCCTTTATGTAACTGGTTACGTATTAAATGAAAGAATCAGGCGGCACATCGGGAATCTCCCGGCGCGCCGCCTGAAAAACCTTAATTGCAGCAATACTATTGTGTGTTGATATTGTCCACGAGCATATCGATCAAATGAAGAAAACTTTCTGTTTGCTGCGGTGTAAATCCGCGGCACAACTGGGATAAAACCTCCTGATCCTGTGCGAGTATTTTTTCGTGAATACCGCTGCTGTGTTGTGTACAGGTGATTTTTTTGTATCGGCGATCCAGCGAACTTGGAACACAGCGAATGAATTCCTTGCTTTCCAGCCGCTGAAGAAGTTTGGTCATGGCAGGATGGGTAACCTGTTCAATGCGTTCCAGGTCGTTTTGATGGATTTCTTCCTGTCCCGCAGCCTCCAGACGACTGATGGACCCCAATACCCGCAATTGTACCGATGTCAGTCCCATTGCCGCGGCTTTCTCATCCATTTTTTTGCGGAAGGCGCGGTTAATGATCGCTATTTTCAATCCGAAAGGCATGCGTTTTGACATAGAATCACCCCAAAATAAGTAACTGGTTACATAATAAGACCGTTTGCGTCGTTTGTCAAGTGCCCGAGGCAATCATCATGTGCATTGCACAAGACATGCGCGTGTAACAGATCGGATGCGCTGCACGTTGCGCGCCGAAAACGGATGCTGTTGCGAAAATCAAAGGAAAGAATTGTAAGGAAATCGTCATTTGCCAGAAGCCGGACTGCGAATTATAATGAAACAGAACCTGCTATGACACAAGTCGTACACAACTTGCGCGTATACTGTTGGTTAAAGGCAAAAAACGTGACGCAAGGAGAACCGAGCATGCTGCGCATTTTGATTGTCGAGGATGAAGCACCGATATCCAATCTGATTTGCATGAGTTTAAAGGCGGAGGGCTATGCCTGCAGACAGGCGTATGACGGCGAAGAAGCAGCCAATCTGCTGGAAGAGGAGGCGTTTGATCTGGTCTTGCTGGATGTAATGCTTCCAAAAGTCGACGGATACGAGCTTTTGGCCTATATTCGGCCGCTGCAGATACCGGTTATTTTCATTACGGCGATGGGACGCGTTGAGGACTGTATCCGTGGCCTGCGCATGGGCGCGGATGATTACATTGTCAAGCCGTTTCAGATTGGAGAGCTGGTGGCGCGCGTGGAGGCGCTGCTGCGGCGCATGGGGAAAAAGCAGTCGCGTTATGAGCTGTTTGATACGGTTATTGACGTGGATTCACGGACAGTTCGCTGTGCAGGGCATGAGGTGGAGCTGACGGTTAAGGAGTTTGATCTTTTATTGGAATTGGTGCGCAACAAGAATATTGCGTTGTATCGCCAGCAGTTGTATGAACGGGTTTGGCATGAACCTTTTACAGGGCAGACACGTACGCTGGATTCCCATATCCGCCGCCTGCGTGCAAAGCTGGGGTGGGATGCGCATATTAAGACGGTGTTTCGCATTGGGTATCGCCTTGAGGTGTAACAATGAAGCTGATTGCCAAGCTGTTTCTTGTGACAACGCTTGTTACGACGCTTGCGATGGCGACGCTTGGATATTTGCTGATGGACGACGCCTTTTGTGGTGCATTGCAGCAGCAGTGTGATCAGGTAACGGCACAATATCGGTTCGTCTGTTTTTCGCTTCGCGCGCAGGTGCTGGCAAACGGTACGCTGCATACGCAGGAGGACTTCTTCAGACGTTTGGATGAAACAGCCGGCGGTTATATGGCGGTTTACGCCGATGGCGAGTGCATGTACTCGGATTTTCCGCTTGAAATGCATGCACATACGATTCCGGAGGAAATGGTACAGCCGGGCTATGAACTGATTCCCATGCGCGATGAATATCTGCTGGTCGTCAGTGGAAGTTTCTCACAGACGGGACAGATGATATTTGTGCAGAGTGCGCAGAATGTGACGGATATCTTCCGCAATGTCCAGCGGATGCAGACCAATTACAGGCGCATCTATTGCGCTGCATGGGCAATTGCGGCGGCGCTGCTGTTTGTTTTGACGCATGCGCTGACACGGCCGCTTGATGCACTGGCACAGGCGGCGCAGCGCATGGAAAAGGGGCAGTATGATCAGCAGGTAGCCATCCGATCGGATGATGAAATTGGCATGCTTGCAAAAAGCTTCAACAGTATGGCCGGACAGATTCAAAGCAATATGGCGCAGCTGCAGGAGAGCGTCGAGCAGAAAGACCGCTTTGTGGCGAATTTTGCACATGAGCTCAAGACGCCGCTGACCAGTGTCATCGGATATGCCGATATGCTGTATCAGCGTCCGCTGGATCGCGAAAAGACGCGTGAGGCCGCAGGTTATATTTTAAGCGAGGGGCTCCGTTTGGAGGCATTGTCGCTGAAATTGATGGACATGATCGTTCTGGAGAAACAATCGTTTGTGCTGGAGTGGTTGTCCGCGCGGGAACTGTTTGATAACATTGCGCATACGCTGGACCCTGTCTGCCGCAAGAAGGGTGTCCAACTGCGCATGGAGATTGACGACGGCGAGGTGTATGTGGAGTTTGATCTGTTCAAAACGCTGATTTTGAATCTTGTGGATAACAGCATGAAGGCAGAGGCAAAATGCGTGACGCTGCAGGCGCGCGGGCAGGGCGAACAGATGCGTGTCTGCGTGGAGGATGACGGCATTGGCATTGCACAGGAGGAATTAAGCAAAATTACAGAGGCGTTTTATATGGTGGATAAGTCACGTGCGCGCAGGCAGCATGGCGCGGGATTAGGACTTGCACTTTGCGCGCGTATTGCGCAGATCCATCAAAGCGAACTGCATATTACAAGCCAGCAGCATGTGTATTGCCGCGTATGCCTGACGCTCAAAAGGCAGGAGGCAGAAGCGTGAGGAAAATTCGCCTGCGTGTGACAAGCGGACGTACCCTGATAGGAATGCTGCTTGCGCTGGCGGTGCTGCTTGCCGGACTGTTTGCACCCGGCATGGTGCTGCAGCGGAAACTTGATGGGGCACTGTATACGCGCTATCTGCTCCCGAATGAACCGGCGGCGCTTTCACAGACGGCGCTGACAAAGGGAGACTATGATGACGTGCTGTCGGAATGTTTTGTCTGGCGAAACGAGATGCTGACAGAGGATGTTTTATTGTTTCACGAACCGGTCGACGGGCAGATTTCCATGAATGCGGCAAGCAATACAGCGTTGGAGACAGCGCGGCTGTTTGCACAGCGAGGCCTGATCCCGCAGCTAAGCAGTGATACTTTGTCGGTAGTGGATGTAATTTTGCTGAATGCGACGGGGTTACAGGACGCTGCTGAAATCGATTACCGCGCCAGCTTCTGGCGCGTACAGATGTACGATGAAGAGGGAACGTTTCTTGTGATGCTGATCAATGCGCTGGATGCCTGCGTGTGGAGCTGTTATGTGGAATTTACTTACGGAGATTTTCCTTATGCAGACCCTATACAGGATTGCGAGCAGATGTTGAAGCAGTATGCGGATTATCTGGAGTGTGCAACGCCACAGCAGCAGATGGACATCCAGATTGAGGGACCGTCGCATTTGTTGGTTGGTATGGCTCAGTTGCCGCAGGATTCCTTTAATGTTGCGCAGGAATGTATGAGCAGTCAGAGGGGATGGGGCGGCATGATCCATTTTTATATTACGCCCAAGACGTATACCTGGCAGCAGATGCTGCAGGAATACGGAATGTGGCCGCAGGAGACTTATAATGAAGCGCAGGAAGGGATGGAATGAGAGCATGAGGGAGCAGACACAACCGTTTGAAAAGAAAGTACAACGCGGCAATAAGGTTTACCGCTTTAATTTTGTACGCATTGCCGCGACGGCTCTGCTGCTTGTGGGGTTGATTGTTCTTGGCATATGTATGACGGTAGAAAAGCTTTCGGATCACGAACAGGCAGCGGTATTGCAGCAGCAGTATGCGCCGCTTTGCGTGACGTCTGTTCCCGATGCAGGCGAACAGTCCCAACGGCGCTGTATTGTACTGGATCCGGGGCATGGCGGCAGTGATTCCGGCGCTGCGGTGGATGACGTACAGGAAAAGCAGATCAATCTGCAGATCTGTCTGGAAGCGGAAAGTCGCCTGCGGGCACTTGGTTACACGGTACTTTTGACACGCTGCGACGATGCGGATGTGGATACCCAGGCGTGTGTGGATAAGGCAAACGCTCTTGGCGCGGACGTATATGTGGCGGTGCATCAGAATGCGATGGAAAACGATACGACGACACACGGCGTGGAGACGTGGTATGAAACGGGGAATGATTTGAACACTCTGCTTGCACAATGCCTGCAGGACACGGTTACGGCTGCAACGGATGCGGAAAGTCTGGGAATTAAGGATGCGGACGATTACGATACCGGATTCATGGTTACAGGCGGTACGCAGATGCCCTCGGCACTGATTGAAACGGGTTTTTTAACGAATGCCCAGGAGTGTGAATTGCTGCAGAGCCGCGCATATCAAAAGAAGATTGCGCAGGGAATCGTCGATGCGCTGGAGGATTTCTTCGAACAGGCGGATCTTGCGGATTCTGCATTTTCCTTTGAATCATAACGAAAAGCAAAACGCCATCCGGCTTCCTGATAAGGGAAAGCCGGATGGCGTTTTTTTACTTCGATTGTGTTTTAGAACAGCTGAATATAGCTGTCGCGTTCGGCGCCGGTGGAAATATACTGGATGGGGCAGCCGACGGCTTTTTCAATAAAGGCAATGTAATCCTTTGCCTTCTGCGGCAAAGCGTCGTACTGCGTAATGCCGCTGACGTCACCAAAGCCGTCTATATATTCATAGATCGGCTTGCAGCGGTTCAGCGCGTCGCCGACGGGGAACGTATCGATGCGCTTGCCGTCCAGTTCATACGCAACACAGACGGGAATTTTCTCATAGCAGGCCAGAACGTCAAGTTTTGTCAGTGCAAGGCTTGTTGCGCCCTGCACGGCCACACCGTAGCGGGAAGCGACGACGTCAAAGCCGCCTACGCGCCGCGGGCGTCCCGTTGCAGCGCCGTATTCGCCGCCTGCCTCGCGAAGAAGTTCAGCATCTTTGTCAAACAATTCGCAGGTAAAGGGACCTTCGCCGACGCAGCTTGAGTATGCTTTCATAATACCAAGGACGTTGTCCACATGCCGCGCGGGGATGCCGGCGCCAATGGGGGCGTAGGCGGCGATGACGGACGAGGAAGAGGTATAGGGGTAGATGCCGTAGTCGATGTCGCGCAGCGCGCCCAGCTGCGCCTCAAACATGACGGATTTGCCCGCGTCAAGGGCGTCGTTTAAATATGCGGTGACGTCGCAGATGTACTCGCGCAGCGGCGTGCCGTAGGTCTGCAGCCAGTCAAGCATTGCCTGCGCGTCGATGGGCGCATGGCGGTAACCGTTTTCAACGAAGAGATTTTTCCATTCGACAATGGGCAAAAGCCGCTCACGCAGCGTTTGCGGATCTTCAAGCAGATCGCCCATGCGCAGCGCCTTTTTCATGTACTTGTCGGAGTATACCGGTGCGATGCCGCGGCGCGTGGAGCCGAATTTTTTGTCTGCCAGGCGATCTTCTTCCAGACAGTCAAGAAGCTTACAGTAGGGCATGCAGATGACCGCACGATCGGAGATTTTCAGATTCTGTGGAGATATTGCGATTCCCTTGTCGCGCAGACGCTGTATTTCGCCGGCCAGATGCTCCAGATCAATGACCATGCCGGGTCCCATGACGTTGACCGCTTCCGGACGCAGGATGCCGGAGGGCAGGAGGTTCAAAATAAATTTACCCCGATCGTTGACCACGGTATGTCCTGCGTTGTTGCCGCCCTGGTAGCGGACAATGACATCATATTTTGCGCTGAGCAAGTCGACCATCCGGCCTTTGCCCTCATCGCCCCAGTTGATACCGACGACTGCTGTTAACATTGCAGTTAAGCTCCTTTCGATGTGCTTGGAATATATCCCGATGAATAATTTGGACTCAGACGTGTACGTCTGCTTCTACGCCCAAAAGCGCGCTGTTTTGCGCCAGAATCGGGCGTGCAACCTGCTTGATGAAGGCATCGGTCTGTTCCACGGCAAGACCGATAAACGCGCTGACGTCACAGATTTGGGAAAGTTCCTGCGGCGTCAGGCCGAAGGTGGGATCGCTGCCGATGCGTTCCAGAAGATCGTTGGATGCGCCGTCGCATTTGACTGCTTTTGCAACATCCACGCTGTGCCGGCGGATGGCTTCGTGAATATCCTGCCGGTCCGCACCCTTTTGTACGCAGCGCATCATGATGTTTTCCGTTGCAAGGAAGGGAAGCTCTTCTTCAAGATGCCTGCGCATGACGCCGGGATAGATTGTGCCGCCGCGGATGACATTGATATACAGGTTTAAGATGGCGTCCGTTGCAAGAAATGCCTCTGAAACACTCAGACGGCGGTTGGCTGAGTCGTCCAGCGTACGCTCCAGCCATTGCGTCGCCGCCGTCACGGCGGGATTGAGCACATCGCACAGAACATAGCGCGAGAGCGCGCAGATGCGTTCGCAGCGCATGGGATTGCGCTTATACGCCATGGCGGAGGAACCGATTTGCTTGTCGGTAAACGGTTCGTCGAACTCCTTTAGATGCGCGAGCAAGCGAAGGTCCGTCGCAAATTTCGATGCGCTTTGTGCAATGCCGCACAGTACGGACAGGATGTTATAATCGATTTTGCGCGAATAGGTCTGACCGGACACGGCGTATGCGCCGGGAAAGCCCATTTTTTCGCAGATGCGGGATTCCAGCTGCATCACTTTTTCAGCATCTCCATCAAACAGCGCCAGAAAACTTGCGCCGGTACCCGTTGCGCCGCGGCAGCCCAGCAGTTTCAAATGAGACAGCTGAAAATCAAGCTGTTCCAGATCAAAGACCAGATCCTGTGCCCAAAGCGTTGCACGCTTGCCGACGGTAGTCGGCTGCGCTGCCTGAAAGTGCGTGTAGGCCAGTGTCGGTACGTCACGATGCGCCTTGGCAAAATCCGTAACGGCGCAAAGTGCGTTGACAAGCAGCGTTTTAATTTGAAGCAGTGCTTCGCGCATAATCAGAAGATCGGCGTTATCACCGACATAACAGCTTGTTGCGCCAAGGTGGATGATCGGACGTGCCAGAGGGCAGGCGTCGCCATAGGCGTGGACATGACTCATGACATCGTGACGAAGCTGCGCTTCATAGCGCGCGGCGTTTTCGTAGTCGATGTCATAGATATGTTCACGCATCTGTGCAATTTGCTGCTGCGTGATGGGAAGACCAAGTTC
>JAHZHV010000184.1 GCA_019420085.1 Christensenella sp. | reverse complement strand
GTACGCAGGTCGTTGTGGTATTCGACGCGCACTCGTCGCCTTCGGCGCGTGCGCATCCGACGCAGCGGGTGCAAAGCGGCGTGACGCAGGTGTTTACCGCGCGTGCGCAGACGGCGGACAGCTATATCGAACAGCTTGTCGGCCAGCTGCAGCGGCAGGACAGGCGGCGCATCATCCGCGTCGTGACGGGGGACGCGCTTGAGCAGGGAACGGTGTTTTCCTTCGGTGCGGCGCGCATGACGGTGCGTGAGCTTCGATTGCGCGTGCGCCAGAGTCATGCGCAGACCCATGTGCACATGCACAACCTACAAAGCGTCAAATCCCATGCGCTGACGGGCCGCCTGTCGCAGGATGTATTTGACGCGCTTGAAAAAATGCGGAGAAGTTAAAGACGATATGACGCAGGAACAGGCACTGGAAACGACGCAGAAACAGACGTGCGCAGCATATGAGGATGCGGCGGATGAGCAGCTTGTGGCAATGATCCAAAGCGGGGACGAGCAGGCGGAGGAATATCTGTATCATAAATACAAGAATTTGGTGCGCTACTGTGCAAGGAGTTATTTTCTCATCGGCGCGGATTATGATGACATCATGCAGGAAGGCATGATCGGCCTGCATAAGGCGATTCGGGACTTCCGGCCGCAGCGGCAGGCGACGTTTCACAGTTTTGCGGAGCTTTGCATCAAGCGTCAGATCATCACGGCGATCAAGACGGCGACAAGGCAGAAGCATATGCCGCTGAACACCTATGTGTCGCTGAACAAGCCGCTGTATGAAGACGAGTCCGAGCGCACGCTCATCGACGTCATCAGCAGTGCGCGCACGATGAATCCGGAGGAACTTTTCATAAGCCGCGAGCAGCTGCAGGATATGGAAAAGCGCTTTTCGCAGATTGCCAGTGAATTTGAATGGGAAGTGCTGACAAGCTATCTGCAGGGCATGAACTATGTGGAGATTGCAAAGGAACTTGGCCGCAGCATTAAAAGCGTGGACAATGCGCTGCAGCGGATCAAAAAGAAACTGGAAAAATACCTCAGGGAAGAATACGGCGTAACATAAACGCCGTTGCTTGGGATACAGACAGGAAGGAAATGCGGTGCAAAGGGCGAATTGAAACAGCAGCAGCGCATTGCAGGAATGTGCCGGCTTTAGGGAGGTAACAGTATGAAAAACGGCAGAGTCGTGCTGGGCTTTGCGCCGTGGGCGGCGCAGGATGTTCCCCAGCAGGATGCGCAGCATTGGCGCGAACGCCTGATACGGGCGCTGGAAGCGTGTGATGTTGAGGTCATCGATCTGTTTGAGGCAATACAGGACAACTTTTTGCGCACGGATGCGGATGCGCATGTGGCGGTGCAGCATTTCCGGGACAATCATGTCGACGGCGTTTTTTATCCGCAGATGGGGAAAGATTGCGCGGCATTTGCGCCGCAGATGGCAAAGGCGCTCATGCTGCCGTCGCTTCTTTGGAACGGGCGTGCGGACGCGCTGCTTGCGCCCGAAGCGCCGCAGGCGCTGTATCACTGCGGTGCGTTTGAGACAGCGAAGCTGTTTACAAGAATGGGTCTTGCATTTTCGCTTCTGGAAAGCACCTATGTGGACGATCCGAAGTTTGAAAACGGCCTGCGGTGCTTTGCGGCGGCGTGCGCTGTCGTGGCGCGCCTGCGCAACCTGCGCGTTTTGCAGATTGCGCCGCGGGACGAGATGCGCCCTGCGCTGGCCGTCAACGAAAATGAACTTCTGCGCTTTTTTGGAATCAGCTGCATTCCGGTGCCGATCAGCCGTCTGTCGCAGGAGATGGACGCGCTTGTCTATAAACGCGGCGCGGACTGGGCGGCGACGCAGGCGATGATTGCGCGGAAAATGGACTGCGGCTTTGTGCCGGAGGAGGCAACGGGTAAGCTTGCGGCCATGTATCTTGCCCTGATGCGCCTGTGCCAGCAGTATGAATGTACGGCGATTGCCGTTGCCTGCGGCGATTCCCTGCGCGAGGCGCTGGGCGTATATCCCTGCGCGGTTGCCGGCCTTTTGACGCAGGAGGGACTTGTCACGGTATGCGACGCGGATGTGCACGGCGCGATTTCCGCCGTGATGCTGCAGCAGGCCTGTGCCGGCGTCAGTCCCGTGTTTTTTGCGCGCCTTGCCGGGCGGCATCCGCAGCGGGACGACGCGGCGCTGCTTTGCAACTGCGGCAACGCGCCGGTCAGCCTTGCGCATCCTTCGACGGCGCCCGTGCTGAGCGACGGTCCCGGCCGTGACGGATGCTTCGGACGCGGACAGTGGCGCCTTCTTGAGGGAAATCTGACGCTGTGCCGCTTTGACGGTGAGAACGGGCGCTATGGCCTGTTTGCGATGCAGACGCAAACCTGCGACGGACCGCGTGTCGATGGGGTATATACCTGGATACAGACGCCTGTGTGGGGCGCATTGGAACAGCAGCTTCTGCGCGGCGGGTATGCGCCTTCGTTTGCATGCGTGCATGCCTGTGTGCTGCCGGTACTGCGGGAAGCGTGCCGGTTTATCGACGGGCTGCACTTTGACGGATATGCGCATAAGGAATATCGCGCTTGAAACAAAGAGGAGGCGAAAGCATGCGCCCTGCCCATGAAAAAGCACGTCAAATGGGGCGAGGGATTGCATACGCTGCAATTGTCATAACGCTGCGCGCAGCCATGCGCCTGGTGCTGGGTCTGCGCATTGCCTGCGACGCGCAGGTACGGGCTTTGAAAAAAAGCCGGGAAGCGTTTCTTGTGCTGTCGCAGCATCCTTCCATGCTGGATGCGGCGGTTCTGTACGCCGCGATGTATCCGCGCAGGATCCATACGGTCGCGGGCCGGTTTCAGTTTGTGGGAAAGCGTTCCCAGCGTCTGTTTGAGACGCTGGGTGCGATCAGCAAAAAACAGTTTTATCCGGATATGGGCTGTGTGCGGCAGATGCTTGGCGTCCTTCGCGCGGGCGGCGTTCTTGCCATGATGCCGGAGGGGCGCATCTCGATGGACGGCACGTCAAACCCGATCGAGCCGTCGACGGCCGCGTTTGTCCGGCGCTGCGGCGTAAGCGTCGTCGTGCTGCAGTTGGAGGGCTCGTATTTTGTCATGCCCTGCTGGCGCAAAAGGGCGGTTTCACCGGGACGCGTTCGGGCAAGGCTGCGGCTTTTGTATACGCCGCAGACGCTTGCCGGGCAGACAGCGGCGCAGGTGCGCCGGACGCTGAATGATGCGCTTTCCTACAATCAGTTTGCGCAGAATGAAAAGCGGCATCCGCGGTATTTCGGCCGTCCGGCGGGAATGAGCGCCGTGACCTACCGCTGTGCGGCCTGCGGTGCGCTGGGGACCATGCGCGACGACGGGAAAGTCATGTGGTGCACGTCCTGCGGCCTGCGCCTGCGCCTGCGCCGCGACCGCTTTTTTGATCCGGGCGACGGTGCATGTCCGTTTGAAAGCCTTGCGGCATGGAACGCCTGGCAGATGGAGCAGGAGCGCCTGTTTTTTACCGATGCAAAGGCGCTTGTGGCGTATCCGGCGGTATGCAGGCCCTATGACAATGACGCGCGGCCGGGAACGCCGACAAGCGGCATCGTGCGTCTGGGCGTGGCGGGTTTTTCGTACACGCTGCGGGACGGAACGGAAGTGTTCTTTCGTCCGCTTGAAAAGCTGACGGGTATGTCGGCCGGGTATGCGAAGGGGACGATCATGCTTTGTACAAAAGACGGCGCGCTGGAATTTGTGTTTCAGCAGCCATGCTGTGCGGCGCACCTTGTCAATGCGCTGACGGCATTGCGGGAAAAATATAGTTCGGATGGTGATGAAACATGAAGGCGTATGCGCTCATCGTTGCGGGTGGAAACGGTCTTCGGCTGGGAACGGAAACGCCGAAGCAGTTTTTGAAGCTGGCGGGAAAGGAAGTTCTGACGTACAGTCTGCTGGCCTTTTCCCGGTGCGCGCAGATTGACGGAATTATCGTCTGCGCGCAGGCGCAGTGGGCCTCTCTTGTGCGACGGATCTGCCAGCGCCACGAAGTGGAAAAGCTGATCTGCGTTGCGACGGCGGGTTCTGACCGCCGCGCATCGGTCAAGTCCGGATTGGACGTGCTGGCGGCGCGGGGACTGGAGAAAAACAGCATCGTGCTGGTGCATGACGCCGCGCGGCCGTTTCTGACGCAGGAGGTTATTTTGCGCAATATCGAGGCGGCAAAGCGCTTTGGCGCCTGTAATACGGTGATTCCGGCCACGGATACGCCTGTGCTGTCGGAGGATGGGGATACCATCTGCGCCATGCCGCCGCGCCGGCAGGTATATTTAAGTCAGACGCCGCAGAGTTTTCAGACGCAGATTCTGCTGCAGGCGCATGCGCAGGTGCCGCAGGACAGCACCAATATTACGGACGACTGTGCGCTGGTGCATGCCTGCGGATATCCGGTCAAGCTGGTGCAGGGCAGTCCCGCGCTGTTTAAGATTACGCGTGCGCAGGACTTTGCGCTTGCCCGGGCCGTCTTGGAGGAACATCAATGAGAAAGCAGTGGGACCCTACCGGCGAGCTTTTTACATGGGCCGCCCAAAAGCAGGAGCATGCTGATGGCCGCTGGATCACCCGGCGCATGCATGAGGCGGTGCTGCCGTCTCAGGGCGCGGTGATCGTCTGCGACATGTGGGACACGCACTGGTGCCGCGCCGCGGCAAAGCGTGTGGACGAGCTGGCAAAGCCGATTGACCGTTTTTTGCGGTATATGCGAAGGATCGGTTTTACGATTGTGCATTGTCCGAGCAATACGATGGACTATTATGCGGATCATCCGGCGCGCTGCCGCATTTTGCAGGCGCCGCAAATGCCGGCCGAACCGCCGCTTGAAAAGTGGCGGCCGCTTGACCCGACGCGGGAAGGGCCGCTTCCTTTTGACGACAGCGACGGCGGCTGTGCCTGTGAGCCAAAATGTACCTACAGCAGACCCTATACGCATGAAAATGACGGCATTTTGATCGATCCGCAGCGCGATCTGATCGGCGACGGATTTGAAGTGTATCATGCGCTCAGAGCAAGGGATATCAAGACGATCTTCTATTGCGGTGTTCATGCCAATATCTGCATTCCCGGCCGGCCGTTCGGCATGCGGCAGATGGCGGATCACGGTTTTTCCTGCGTGCTTGTGCAGGATCTGATTGATGTCATGTACAATCCGGCGATGCCGCCGCAGATTGACCATTTTGACGCAATCGACCGCATGGCCGAACATTTGAGCCGCTACTGGTGCACGTATTCAACGTCGCATGAAATTACGGGTGCAGACCGATTCCGCTTTGTGGAAGATTACAGATTGTTTTAAACACGGCGCGCATATGCCGGTGTACATGCGCGCAAAGTAAAAAAAGGGCGCAATATGCGCCGTGAGTACTGCTGAAAAGAGTGTGGATATGCAGACAGGACAAAACCGGGAACCGTTCGTTCCTGCGCCGGATGCAAAGACGCCGTCTGCGTCGTATACGGAGCAGGTTCATATCGTCAATCATGCGGACTTAAACGGCTATAAGCGCCTCTTTGGCGGACGGCTGCTTTCTTGGATGGATATTACGGCGGGCTTTGTCGCGCGGCGTCATGCCGGGGCGAACGTCACGACCGTGGCCATTGACGACCTGCGCTTTATCGAGCCGGCCTATGCAAACGACATGGTCGTCATGTGCGGGAAGGTCACCTATACGGGCCGCACGTCCATGGAAGTGCGGGTGCAGACGTTTGTGGAAGATGTGGACGGTACACGGCGCTTAATTAACGATGCATTTTTCGTCATGGTTGCGCTGGATGAAAACGAAAAGCCCAAGATCGTACCGCCGCTTTGGCCGCAGAGCGAAGAAGAAATGCTGCAGGTGCTTCTGGGGCAGAAGCGTCAGGAAGCGCGCAAGCAGCGGGCGCAGCGCGACGGCTGATCCGAGCGCTTAAAAAAGCCCCTGCAGCGCTTGGACAAGCGCGCACAGCGCGGGCGCAAACACCAGCGCGGGCAGGTAATCTGCGACTTTTGCCTTTGTCACGCCGATCAGATTCAGGCCCAGCGCAAGGATCAAAAGACCGCCGGCGCAGGTCATCTCGGCGATCATATCCGCAGAAAGGAAATTGCCTGCAAGTGCGGCAAGCAGCACGAGCGCGCCTTCAAATGTCAGCACAAAAAGGGCGGCCAGTGTCACGCCTGCGCCGAGGCTGACGCTGAGCATCATGGAAGAAAAAAAGTCTAGGAAACTTTTGGTGTACAGCATCTGGCAGTCGCCGCGGATGCCCGCGTTAAATGACCCGACGATGGTCATTGAGCCGATGCAAAAAAGCAAACTGGCCGTGACAAACCCCTGCGCAATGCGGCCGGATTCGCCCTGCCCGAGGCGCTTTTGCACGGCCTGTCCCAGACGGCTGAGCGCATTGTCGATGCCAAGGAGCGTGCCGCAGATTGCGCCGCATACGATCGAAGCGATCAGAATCAGAACATTTTTCCCCGCA
>JAHZHV010000183.1 GCA_019420085.1 Christensenella sp. | reverse complement strand
TGCGGCGATTTGATCATCACCCTGCGCACGCATCTGATACACAAACGACATACGCACGCCATTAAACGATGCGATGCGCACCGTTACGCAAAGTTTCTGTCCAAAAAGCAATGACCGGCGATAAGAACAGGAGATATCTGTCACAGGCATAATAATGCCTTCATCTTCCATTCTTTTATAGTCCACACCGATATCATGCATATATGCAATGCGTGCTTCCTCCATCCAGCGGATATAGTTGGCATGATGCACGATATGCATCTGATCGGTCTCATAATAGTAAACCGGTCTTGTATATGGTTGTCCCATCCTCTATGCCTCCGTCTTTTCACAGTTCCCAAACGCACGGAATCGTGCATAGCGCCGAGCCGTCAGATCCCGTACCGGCATTTGACACAGCATATCCAGTTTTTTCGTTATGTGCTTTGAAAGCGCCGCATAAAACGCATCTGAACCAAGATCCCGTTCATCAATGATTGCATCGGCGACACCCAATTCCAACGCATCCTGCGCTGTCAAGCGCAGATTCTGTGCAGCCTCTGCCGCCCGATCGGCATCCTTCCATAGAATACTGGCACACCCTTCCGGAGAAACAACCGAGTAAATGGCATTTTCCAACATCCATACTTCATCGGCGACGGCCAAGGCCAGCGCACCTCCACTGCCACCCTCTCCAATAAAAATAGATAGAATCGGGGTTTGCAGACTGCTCATTATCATTAAGCTTTCTGCAATTGCCTGACCCTGCCCACGCTGCTCAGCCTCCATCGTACAACCCGCACCGCTTGTATCAATCAGGCAAACCACAGGACGCGAAAACTTTTCTGCCTGGCGCATCAGACGGAGCGCCTTGCGGTACCCTTCCGGGCTTGGTGCACCAAAATGATGCTGCGTGCGCTGTGCTGCCGTGTGCCCCTTTTCAATGCCAATCACCGTGCAAGGCCGGCCATTCAGCGTCGCAAGTCCCCCAACAACTGCGGGATCATCTCCAAAACGGCGGTCACCATGCAATTCAAAAAAATCAGGAAAGATCTTTTCAATATAATCAAGCGCCGTCGGCCGTGTATTGGCACGCGCCTGCATGACGCGTGCATATGCCGAAGGCGTATCCGTATGTTTCATACATCCACCTCTTGATGCATCGCAAGCAACTTTGCAATCGTCTCCTTCTGCCGCATACGCGGCACAATCGCATCGATAAAGCCATGCGCAAGCAGAAATTCCGCCTTCTGAAACCCATCAGGCAGCTTCTTTCGCACAGTCTGCTCAATCACGCGCGGGCCCGCAAACCCAATCAGCGCACCCGGTTCGGCTAAAATCACATCGCCTTCCATCGCAAAGCTTGCCGTCACGCCGCCCGTGGTTGGGTCCGTCAGTACGACAAGATATAAAAGTCCCTGACTGCTGTGTTGCTGCACCGCAGCGCTCGTCTTTGCCATCTGCATCAGGGATAAAAGTCCTTCCTGCATACGCGCACCGCCAGATACTGTAAATCCGACCACCGGCAAACGCCGCTGCGTGGCGTATTCAAACAGACGAGTGATCTTCTCTCCTACCGCGCTGCCCATACTGCCCATCATAAATAATGATTCCATTACAAAAATACAGCATGGATTGCCCAGGATCATCCCCTCGCCGCAAATAACCGCTTCCTTTTCCCCGCATGCACGGCGCGTTGTATCAAGCTTCTTGGCATAACCGGGAAATTGCAGCGCATCTGCAGCGCACAGCGCCGCGTCATGTTCACAAAACGTTCCATCATCCACAATCATGCGAATGCGGGCACGGGCATTCATCCGCAGATGAAAACCGCATGTACAAGTGTTATTTCGTTCCCACAGTTCGCTTTGCGGAATCTGCCGATGACAATTGGAGCATTGCAGCGTTCTTTCATTTTCATCTGCCTGTGCATCAAGACATCTTCTGCCGCCGTGCTCCAATTCGTTTTTGGGCTTATGCAGAAATTTTACAAATGCCACTGCTTAACCCCCTCTTTTACAGAAATCCAAATCGTACGTGCCGTCTACAAAGCGCGAATCGCCAATGATATCCAGCTGCTGCTCAACATTATTGGGCACGCCGTCAATCACAAGTTCACACAGCGCCGCCTGCATTTTGCGAAGCGCTTCTTCGCGACTTGCCGCATAAACAATCAATTTTCCAAGCAGCGCATCGTAATATGCCGGCACATTACATCCCGTAACAAGAAACGTGTCAAAACGCACAAACGGTCCGCCCGGTACATGCAAAAGCGCGACACGCCCCGGAGCAAGCGCATTGATACGGCATTCAATTGCGCAGCCTGAAAGCTTGACATCCTTCTGTGAAAAGCCAAGCGGAATGCCCGCTGCCACACGGATCTGCCATTTTACAAGATCCATCCCGGTTAACGCCTCTGTCACGGTATGTTCCACCTGCAGGCGCACATTCATCTCCATGAAATAACAATTCCTGCCGTCAAACAGAAATTCAAGTGTTCCGACGCCGACATACCCCACCTGCTGAACTGCACGCGCACAGCGTTCCATCACTTCGGCACGCAGTGCAGCCGGAAGTACCGGCGATGGGGATTCCTCTACAAGTTTCTGATTGTGCTGCTGAATCGAGCAATCTCGTTCGCCAAGACAGACGACATGTCCCTGTTCGTCCGCGATCACCTGCATCTCGATGTGCTTAGCCGGGTGTATGTATTTTTCCATGTACACCGCACCGTCGCCGAATGCGCTCATACTTTCCGATACGGCTGTCTGAAAGGCGCTTTGCAGCATCTGTTCGTTCTCCACCAGACGAATCCCCCGTCCGCCGCCGCCTTTTACGGCTTTGAGCATAACCGGATAACCAATGCGAGCCGCCTCACGCCGCGCCTGCTGTACATCGACAAGTGTTCCACTACCGGGAATCACAGTCAGACCTGCCTTTTGCATGATCTGTTTAATCTGCTGTTTATCACTCAAATCCCGCATATTGGCAAGCGTAGGGCCAATGAATGCGATCCGATTTTGAATGCACTTGTGCGCAAATTCCGCATTTTCCGAAAGAAAGCCGTAACCGGGATGAATCGCCTGGGCACCGCTTAACAACGCTGCACTGATGATGCGATCCTGTTGCAGATAACTTTGCGTTGCCTCCGCCTCGCCGATACAGTAACCTTCGTCCGCAAGCGCAGCATGCAGCGCGTCCTGGTCCGCTTTGGAATACACCGCAACGGTTGCAATTCCCATCTCTTTGCATGCACGAATAATGCGCACTGCGATCTCGCCGCGGTTGGC